>JALUFI010000098.1 GCA_027043685.1 Pyrodictiaceae archaeon | reverse complement strand
TCCAAGAGGAACGGGTTAAACCCCAACTCCTCCACGTCGGTCAACACGTCCTCGAAGCCACGCAGCCCAGGCGAGACCAGGAGCACAGGCCTCCCAGAATCCTCGCCCCAAACCTCCTCCAGAACCCGGACAACCCGCTCCCTCTCATCAAGCCGGGCCTCAGCACTACGCGTACACGCCTCCGACACTATACCGCCCAGGCACACAACCTCCACGCCGCCAGCCTCGCCGCCCTGCCCCACAGGGAAGGCACACCTCCCACAGCGCGGCACAACCCCTTGGCAGAGGCCAGGACCCCCGGGCCCCTCCGGGGGACGTGTCCGGGGAGGCCGAGAAAGAGGGTATGAGCAGCCATGGGTAAAAACACGGGTTCCTGGCGCGGCGGCTCCTCCCCGCCGGTAGGGGCGCTACTTCCTGGCGTAGAGCAGGTAGCCGCCGACCACTACCAGGAATATCAGTATCGCGACGCCGATGGCTACCCCGGTGTTGTGGCTAGTCTTGTACCCGACGGTGGTGACGACGGGGCTCGTCGAGGTCACGGTCTTGACAGTCGTTGTCTTTATCACGGTGGTGGTTGGGCTGGGCTTGGTGGTGGTTGTGGCGCCGCCCGTCGCGGGCTCTAGGATGATCTTCTTCTGGGCGAAGGCGTCGCCGTTGAAGCTGCCGTCACCGTTGGCGGCCAGCACGGATACGATGATTGTCACCTTCTCCGGCTTGCTGGGTGCCTGCCACTCGAAGCTCCACTCCCTCTTCTTGGACCCGGCCTTCGTGTGCGTTATGAAGGTCTTGCCGTCGGGCGTGTGGGTTACGAAGGTGTCCTTCTGGTCAGTCACTATTATCTTGCCCGCGCTGGCGTAGAAGGCGAAGCCACCGCATGCGACGGTGGGGTTGCACTTGGGGCCCTCGGTTATCTTGATGGTTATCTTGTAGGTCTTGCCGGGCTCGTACTTCCCGTTGCTGGGCAGCCCCTCTACCACGAACTTGACGGGCCGGTTCTGGGAGCCCACGTGGCACTGCGCGCAGTTGAGCGCGGGGGCTCCGTTGCTCATGGACTTGGCGTGTATCGCTCCAAGGCCGGCGAGGAGGAGCAACGAAACCACAGCCATTACGGGTAGGAGGCGCTTCGCGGCCCTCATGGCTCTTCTTCACCACGCGCGTGTTTCAGCATAATCTATCCGTACGGTAAGCGCTCCGGCATCGTAGCGATATAATGCTCCGCCCACACATCTTCGGCCCTAGAAGGGGCCCTACTTCTCCCTGGCGCCGCGCAGCACGGAGGGGAGCCTCCTTACCTCCCCGGGGGCCTTCATCGCCCACGTGCCTATCAGGAGGGCGTCCGCCCCGGCCTCGGCGAGTCTCCGTGCCTTCTCCACGCTGTCCACGCTGCTCTCCGCGACCAGTAGCCCGCCGCTGGGCTTCTCGCCGCCCGCCCTCCTCACCTCCTCCAGGAGCCTCTCGAAGCTAACCTCCAGCGTCTCCAGGTTCCTAGCGTTTATCCCGACCAGGGCCCCGGGGAAACTATTCATGGCCTCCACGGCGCACCTCCAGCTAGTGGTCTCTATGAGTGCCTCTAGGCCCAGGCCCCGGGCCTCCTCGTAGAGCTCCCCGAGCCTCCTCCACCCAAGCATGTCGAGGATGAGCAGCACTGCAGAGGCCCCCATGCGGCGGTACATCCTTAGCTGCTCGCCTCCGGAGACGAAGTCCTTGGCGAGCACCGGCCTCCCCGTGGAGGCGAAGACCGGGAGCAGCTCCGGGCTCCCGCAGAACCAGAAGGGCTCAACCAGCACCGACCACGCATCAGCGGCCGCGCCGACCGCCTCGAGGTAGCTCCAGGGGTCGATGTGGCGGACGAAGCCGCTCGGCCGGCACCTCTTGTACTCAATTATCAGCGCAGGCCTAGCCTCCTCCCTGACGACCCTCTCCACGGCTCCACGGAGGCTCGGCGCTGCCGCCGCATCGCCGCGGAGGACGCGGCTCCTCTCCAGGCTCGCCTCGAGGGCCCTGGAGAGGAATCCCGCTGGGGGCATCCTCGGCTCGCACGAGTGGCCCACGGCTCCTCACCATGGGTCGTCGAGGAAGTTGCGGAGCAGCCTCGGCCCCTCCGGGGTGCCTATGCTCTCGGGGTGGAACTGGACGCCGTGCACCGGGTGCTCCACGTGTCTGAGCCCCATTATCTCGCCGTCACTCGTGCTCCACGCGGTTACGCGCAGCTCCTCCGGCGGCTCATCCACCACGAGGCTGTGGTACCTCATCGCGACGAACCTCCTCGGGATGCCCCTGTAGAGCCTGTCCCCGCTGTGCTCCACTACGTCGGTCTTGCCGTGCATTATCCTCCTGGCCCTCCTTATCCTGGCGCCGTAGGCGACGCCGACAACCTGGTGGCCCATGCAGATGCCTAGGACGGGTATCCCCCTCCTCCCCGCCTCCCTCACCAGGCTAGGCGACACCCCGACGTCGCGGGGGTTGAGCGGGGTCCCGGGCCCCGGCGAGATGATTACGCGGTCGGGGCGGAGCCTCAGCGCCCCCTCCACGGTTATCTCGTTGTTCCTGACTACGAGTGTCCTGGCCCCCAGCTCCGCCAGGACGTGGACTATGTTGTAGACGAAGCTGTCGTAGTTGTCTATGAGGAGGACAAGCGTGTCCGCCAAGGAGGCGTCTCACCCCTCGACGCCGAGGGCCCGGTGGATGGCTGCGAGCTTGTGCACGGTCTCCATGTACTCTCTCTCCGGAACCGAGTCGTAGACTATGCCTGCGCCGGCCCTGGTCTCAAGCGTCTCGTCGTCTATGCTCCAGACGCTCCGGATAACTATGGCTGTCTCGCCGGCGTGGTCGGCGTAGACTCCCACCCCTCCCGCGTAGGGGCCGCGGGGCGCGTCCTCCATCCGGGCTATGACCTCCATCGCTCGGGGCTTCGGTGCCCCCGAGACCGTGCCGGCGGGGTTAACGGCTGCGACGGCGTCGGCGTAGCTCGTCCCCGGCGCCGCGACCGCCTCGACCCTGGAGACGAGGTGCTGGACCCTGCTGTACTTCTCCACGTCCATGAGCGAGGTGACCCTCACGGTCCCCGGCGCGGCGACTATGCCGAGGTCGTTCCTGGCCAGGTCGACGAGCATCATGTGCTCCGCCCTCTCCTTCTCGTCGCTGAGCAGCTCCTCCTCGAGCCTCATGTCCTCCTCCGGCGTCGCGCCTCGGGGCCTGGTGCCTGCTATGGGGTGTGTCTCCAGCTTCCCCGAGTCCATCTTCACGAGCAGCTCTGGGCTCGTGCCAAGTATCCAGCGCCGCTCCATCCTCATGTAGAACATGTATGGGCTAGGGTTGCCCTCTGCGAGCCTCTCGTAGAGCCCCAGGGGGGCGCCGCGGTACCGGAACCTCTCGTACCTGCTGAGCACTATTTGGAGGAACTCGCCCTCCTCGAGCATCCTCTTCGCCTCCCGGACCCAGTCAACGAAGCTCTCCCTGGGCGTCGCCTCCACGGGGCCGCTGGCGCCGCTCCAGCGGGGCACCGGCCTCTCCCCGAGCTCCGCGTCACCGGGGCAGACTGTGGCCCTACCCGCGACCAGGTCGTAGACGACAAGGGCCTCCGGCTCCCAGAGGAGCAGCGGCGGCCACGACTCGTGGACGCGGAGGAGCGGGGCCAGCCAGGGCTCAGCGCCCGCCACCGCCTCGTAGCCCACGACGCCGAAGAGGAGGCCCCGGCATGGGAGCCTCGTGCACCCCCTCCCCGCGGCGGCGCGCCTCAACGCGTCGTAGGCCCCCCGGGGGTCGTGGGCCACGTGGACCCTCCTAGCCCCGACGGCGACCAGGGTGTAGCGGCTCCTCTCCGGCAGCCCCCCGCCGCTCTCCAGCAGCGCGGCGTAGCCCTTCTCCTCCTCAGCCCAGGCGGCGAGCCCCCGGGGCCCCGGGACGCGGCTCAGCGGTAGACGGGCGCAGCCCCTCCACTCCTCCAAGGGGTCCCTGGGCCACATGGTCAAGCCACGCTGCACCCCCGCAGCTCCTCGAGGAGCATCGCCACGAGGCCCAGGTCCTTGCTCCCCGCGCCCCGGTCCACGCCGCTGCTCACATCCAGCAGCGAGGCACCGGCGCCCGCGGCGATGCAGGCGTTCCCCGGCCGGACCCCGCCAGCCGCTGCCACGCGGACCCCGAGCCCCCGGGCGGCCTCCACTGCCTCCCTCAGCCTCTCCAGCGGCACCCGGAGCCCATGGGGCCCCGTGTAGGGCCCCCTCTCGCCCTTCACGGCGTCCACCAGCACGTACTCCACGGCGCGAAGCAGGCCCAGCTCCCGGAGAGCCCCCAGCAGCTCCCCGGGCCCCGCCGAGGCCCAGGAGCCGCGCCTCGGGCTGTAGAGCAGCACCGGCGCCACCCGCAGCCCCTGCCTCTCAGCAGCCTCGACAAGCTCCGCCACCG
>JALUFI010000097.1 GCA_027043685.1 Pyrodictiaceae archaeon | reverse complement strand
CTAGACGCGTGGCCCACCCACCCCCACGCGGAGTTGATGCAGCTATGTCCGAGCCGGGCGCCGGCGGCGCAGCCGAGTTGTCGGAGAAGGAGATACTGGAGAGGATAACGGAGCTCAGGGAGGAGATTAAGAGGCTGAAGGAGAGGCGCTACGCGCTGATAGAGGAGGTTAGGAGGCTCCGGCAGGAGAGGAGGAGCCTCATCGACCGGGCGAGGCAGCTGCGGGAGACGCTGAGGAGCCTCCGGGAGAGGAGGAGGAAGCTCGTCGAGGAGGTCCGGGGGCTCCGGCAGGAGAGGAGGCAGCTCCTCGAGAAGATTAGGAGCGTTGTGAGCGAGCTCGACCAGCAGAGGAGGATTGCTGCGGAGCTGCGGCCCCTGGCCCGGAGGAGCATCAACGCGATAAGGAGGAGAATTGAGGAGCTGGAGTGGAGGCAGCAGACGCAGGTGCTTACCCCGGAGCAGGAGAAGGAGATTATCGACGAGATTACCCGGCTGGAGGCCCTCTTGGAGAAGACTATGGAGGCGCGGCAGGTGCTGCAAAGCCTTGCGGAGAAGAGGGCTGAGTTGATGGGTCTCCGGCTGCAGCTGAGGAGCTACGGGGAGGAGATAAGGAAGAGGAGCGCCGAGATAAGCAGGATTGATGAGAGGATCGACGCTGTCCGGAAGGAGCTTGACGAGCTCTCGCCGAGGATAGACGAGCTGAGCAAGAAGATTGAGGAGCTGAGCGGGGAGATTGACAAGCTCCGGGAGGAAATAAACGCTAGGGTTGAGGAGCTGAGGAGGCTTAGCGAGCAGCTCCGCGGCATAAGGAGCGGGAGGGAGAGGCAGAGGCTTGTACAGATATACGCGGAGAAGCGTAGAGCTGTGGAGGAGAAGCTGCGGCGCGGGGAGCCTCTCACCCTGGAGGAGCTGAGGCTCCTCTACGCCGAGAGGCTGGAGGAGCTAGAGGACGAGGGGTATGGCGGCGGGGAAGAGGCTTCTGGTGCTGGTGGTTGACGTTGACGACGATCTTTCCCGGGCGGGGATAGCTACCCCTCTACTCGGCGAGGGGGAGGTTCTCCGCGCTGCCGAGCGCTTCGCCCTCTACGACCCCGAGGACTCTGACCTCAACGCCCTGTTCGCGGCGGTGAAGATTGCCCGGGAGCTGAGGGGCAGGGGCTACGACGCGGTTCCCGGGGTCGTGGCCGGCCACGAGGCGGGTGGCACCGAGGCCGCTCTCCGGGCCCGGGAGCAGCTAGAGGAGCTTCTACGCCGCAGCGGGTTCGACGGCGTCGTCTTTGTCAGCGATGGCTCCGAGGATGAGACCCTGCTGCCAGTCATTGAGTCCATGCTGCCGGTGTATGGCGTGGAGAGGGTCATTGTTAAGCAGCACCGGGGGGTGGAGGAGACGTATGTGCTGCTGGCCAGGTACATCAAGAAGGCTTTGACCGAGCCCAGGTTCGCCAGGCTCTTCCTCGGAATACCCGGCGTGATACTGGTCGTTATCTCCGCGCTCGCGCTGCTCGGCATGCTCCGCCAGGCGCTGCTAACCGGGCTCCTGTTGCTTGGCGTGGCGATGGTTATCCGTGGCTTCGAGCTGGAGGACCGCCTGGTGAGCCTCTTCTCCGAGACGCCGGTCTCGATGATAGCTTATGGCACCGCTGGGCTGTCGGTGGCGCTTGCGGTGGGGCTGCTGGTTAGCCAGGTCTATGGCGGCGTTGGGTCGCCTGCTAGGCTCGCCGCTGCTCTCAGGGGCTTCACTGGCCTGGTGGGCTTCGCTGCGGGGATAGCGTTGTTCGGCCACGCGGTCTCGAAGCTCATAACTGGGACGCTTAGGCCGGGCAGGGAGCTTGTCTACGTCGCCGTGGTGGCTGCGTCGCTTGTGCTCATGGAGAAGATTGCTGAGGCCGCCTCGCTCATGAAGAGCCTAAGCATCGGGAGCTTCATCGAGGCCCTGGTGGAGGTGAACTTCGCGCTCTACGTTGTGGCCTCGATACTGGGGCTGGCTGTCGCGTGGAGGCTTGGCCGCTACCTGGACGCGGTGCTCCACGAGGAGGAGGGCGCGGGCGAGGGCCCCGGGGCCGGCGGCCGGGGCGGGGACGAGGGAGGCGGGGCTAGCGGCCGAAGCGTCTCTCGCGGCGCTGGTAGGAGTGGAGCGCCCGGCACAGCTCCCCGGGGCTGAAGTCTGGCCAGAGGGTCTCCGTGAAGTATAGCTCGCTGTAGGCGGCGTGGTAGAGGAGGAAGCCGCTGAGCCTCAGCTCGCCCCCGGTGCGGATTATTAGGTCTGGCTCGGGGAGCCAGCCGAGGGGCATGAGGCTGCGGAGCCCCTCCTCTGTTAGGAGCCCGTCGAGGGGCTCGCCCCTCGCCGCCTTCTCTAGGAGCCGCTTGGCTGCCTCGACCACCTCCCAGCGGCCCCCGTAGCAGACGCCGACCGTCACCACGTGGGGGCCGTTGCCCCGAGTGGATTCGTTTGCCTCCCTCATCTTCTCGCGGAGCCAGCGGGGGAGCAGTGATGTGTCGCCGGCGAAGTAGAGGCGGACACGGCCCTCCCGGACCCTCGGGTCGCTGAGCAGCTCCTCCACGGCGAGGCCCAGGAGGCCGTGTATCCGGTCAAGCTCCTCCCTGGGGCGGCGGAGGCAGTTCTCCCTGGAGAGCCCGTAGAAGGTGACGTAGCGGACCCCTAGCTCCCAGAGCCTGTTGAGAACCCCCTTCGCCACCTGGTAGCCGCGGCTGTGGCCCTCCCACGGGGGGAGCCCGCGTCGCCTGGCCCAGCGCCTGTTACCATCCGGTATGAAGGCGACGTGCACGGGGAGCCTGGAGGGGTCTAAGCCGCTGCACCACTCGCCCCCGGCGACCCGGTCGCTCCCCATGGCTACGCGCAGCGAGGCTCACCACCACTCGCCGAAGCCTGTGCAGGCATGCACCACGGCAGGCCTCTGCCCCTCCGCGGCGTAGGGTTGCCCAGGGCTCCCTGGACACGTGTCCAGGGAGCCACAGACCGGGGCCCCGATAATATCCGCCCCTCCCTCATCCCGCCGGGCGGTGGCCCCGGGGTGGCGTTGAGGGTCTGCAGCCTCTACAGCGGCGGCAAGGACAGCAACTACGCGCTGCACTGGGCGGTTCTCCACGGCTTCGAGGTCTGCTGCCTCGGGGTGGTGGCGCCGAGGGGCTGGGAGAGCAGGCTCTTCCACTACCCGGGGGTGTGGCTCACCGGTCTCCAGGCCCGGGCGCTGGGGCTGCCCCGCGTCCTCGTCGAGGAGGCAGAGGCGGGGGGCGAGTGGGAGGCGCTCCTGCTGCTCATGGAGGAGTGTAGGGAGCGGGGCGCGGATGGGGTGGTGTCGGGGGCTCTCCTCAGCGACTACCAGAGGCTCCGCTTCGCCGCGGCGGCGGAGGAGGCGGGGCTGAAGAGCTACACGCCGCTCTGGAGGAAGAACCAGGAGGCGTACATGAGGAGCCTGGTCCGCGAGGGCTTCGTCGTCATGGTTGTCTCTGTGCAGGCCTACGGGCTCCCCGGGAGCCTGGCGGGCAGGGTGCTTGACGAGGAGCTGGTGGAGGAGGTTATCAGGAGGGCCAGGCTCTACGGCTTCAACCCCGCCTTCGAGGGAGGGGAGGCGGAGACCCTAGTCCTGGACGCTCCACTCTTCAAGAAGAGACTCGAGGTCGAGGGAGAGGCCAAGAGGCTTGGCCCAGACCACTACGTCTACGAGGTCAGGTCTGCAAGGCTTGTCGACAAGCCCGCCGCGCCTCTGGCTCCTCCTGGCAGCCTCGTAGGCAGCGCAGGCCGCGACCCTCGCAGCCAGCGCCGCCCTGGGGACGAGGAGGGGCAGTAGCAGGGGGAACACCGAGGCGGCGGCGAGGCCCTCCAGCGGCTCCAGCCTCGCCGTGCCCAGCACCGCCTCCACCACCTCCCCGGGCTCGGAGCCGGGGAGCCCCGCCGCCGCGTCAGCGGCGTCAAGGACCTCCCGGACAGCGGCGTAGACGAGGAGCCCCGCCGCCGGGGGCGCTGCGAGCGCCGCGGCGGAGGCGACCCATGGGTCAAGCCGGGGCCTCGGGAGCGGCTCGACCCCCAGCTCGGAGGCGAGGAGCCTGACCCCCTCCGCGTAGAGCGCGAACACCCCGACCACCGTGGCGGAGGCGGCGCCGCTCCCGAGCCAGAGGAGGAGGCCGAGCCTCGGGGAGCCGTAGAGCAGGGCTGCGAGGGAGGCGAGCCAGAGCAGCCCAGCCGCGAGGGCGGAGGCCGAGGCCATGCCCCAGGAGGGCGGCCTGTCCCGGAGAGGCAGCGCGATCAGCCCGTAGCCACCTCCCCCTCCTCCCCGGCGCGGCGCCCCCGGGCACCGGGGCCTTTACCGGTGCCGGTGCTGCATGGGAGACTGTTCACGGCGCCCCGTAGCTCCGCGAGCTTGTCCCTCAGCCTGACAGCGTGTGTGTAGGCGCGGTAGACGCTGCCCGGGCTGGG
>JALUFI010000096.1 GCA_027043685.1 Pyrodictiaceae archaeon | reverse complement strand
AGCCTCTCCTCGGCCCTCACCGCGGCGTCGTCTAGGCTTGCGGCGTCGCGTAGGCTTCCCTTTGGGAGGGCGTAGAGGGCTTCTAGTAGCTCGAAGGCGGCTGGGTCTTCGCGTATCCTTGCCTCCTCGGCCCTGGGGAGCCTGGTGTAGACTGCGCCTGCTGCTCCCAGTCTTGGGCGCCAGAGGCTCCGTATCCTTGTGAGCCTTGCCCTGCTGCCGTAGAGGATGAGGACTCCGTGGGGCGCTGCGTATGCCTCTGCTAGGCGGTCCTCTAGGGTGTTTGCGAGCCTGGTGAGCGCTGCGCCGCCGGTCTCGGCCTCTGCGACGGCGTCTAGGTCTATGCTGTAGACCCCGGCTGCTCCGCGGAGGCTTGCGAGCTGGTACTCGGTGAGCCTCCTGGCCGCGTGGAGTATCATTGCGGCGGGTGCGCGGGAGGCGACGCGGTAGGCTTCGCGGGCTATGCGTTTCAGCAGCTCCTGGTACTCGTAGCGTGGGTCGAGGGGGCGCTCGGCGAGCACGAGGACCGGGCCGGGCCCGGGGTCTCTCAGCCCGGTGGCGCCTAGCAGGGCCTCCAGGGGGTCTACGCCGCTGGGCGGGGGCTCGGTTCCCGGGCTCCTCGCCCCTATCCCCGGTGGCTTCCGAGGCTCCGGCGGGGGCGGCGCCTCGGCCCTCGGCGTGGGCCGCGGGGGCTCCTCCCTGGGCGTCTTCGTGGCTATTCCTGGTGGCTCCCGCGGCGTCGGCGGGGCTGCTAGGAGCCTTGGCTGCGGCGCCGGGGGCTCGGTTCTCGGCGGCCTGGCTTCTATCCTTGGCGGCTCCCGTGGAGCGGGGGGCTCGTGTGGCATGGCTCGGGGCTCCCTAGGCTCTCCATATGCTGGCTGGTGGTTTTACTCCGCGGCGCTCGTAGAGCCAGCTCGCGGCCGCGAGCGCAAGTATCACTGCGAGGTATGGGGCGGCGTCCGCTGCTATGGTTAGCACGGGGTTGGGGGGCAGCAGTGCTGGTAGGAGGCTGCGGCTGCTGAGGAGGACTCCGAGGAGGAGGCTGGCGGCCGCCACGCCCAGGGGGTGCCAGTAGCCGAGGATGACCATGCCTAGGGCGAGCCACCCGTAGCCGGTTATCCTGCCGCTCCTCCAGGCCCCGGTGCTGTTGACCGCGAGGAACAGCGTCGCCGCCGCGGCCGCGAGCAGGGCCTCGCCGATGAGGGCTGCTAGGCGGTAGCGGCGGGGCTCGACTCCGAGGCTCCTGGCGGCCTTCTCGTCCTCGCCTAGGCTGCGGAGCGCGTAGCCCCTCCAGTCGCGGTAGAGGAGGAGGTAGAGCACCGCCGTGGCCGCCGCGAGGACGGCTGCGTCGACTGTGTTGGCTTCTCCCGGGGCGAGGGCTGGGCCCGCGAGGCCCCCGGTGGTCATGCCGGCTATGTCGCCGAGACCCATGCCGAGGAAGACGAGGGAGAGCCCCACCACGATCTGGTCGACGCCGAGCAGCTCGACTGCGATGAA
Source organism: Pyrodictiaceae archaeon (assembly GCA_027043685.1). Classification (GTDB taxonomy): domain Archaea; phylum Thermoproteota; class Thermoprotei_A; order Sulfolobales; family Pyrodictiaceae; genus QNYQ01. Next base: position 2,961 of record JALUFI010000096.1, on the reverse strand, counting down.
GTAGATGGCGACGAGCAGGGCGGCGGCCCCGGCGGCGGCTAGGTAGCCTGCTAGGAGGCTCCCCGTCGCGACCGCGGCTGCCGCGGCTGCGCCGTAGCCGAAGTGGAGGAGGCCCTCTAGGCCGAGGTTTATCCTCCCGGCTCTCTCGACGAGTAGCTCGCCGAGCGCTGCGAGCCCTATCACCGTTGCGTCGGGGAGGGACTGGAGGACGAGCGAGGCCAGGTTGACCAAGGCCCGTGGGTCACCTCCGTGCCTCCTCCCTATGCCTCCAGGCGGGGACCACGCGGTACCTCGCGAGGGTTACGAGCGACATGACTGAGACCACTATCACCGCCTGGATTGCGAGGGAGAAGCTCCAGGGCACGCCCATGAGCTGGAGCTGGGTCTGGGCGAGGTAGAGGAGGGCTATCAGGAGGCTGGAGGCGAGGCTTGCGAGGGGCTCGTTGCCGGCGAGCCAGGCGGCGAGTATACCCATGTAGCCGTAGCCTATCCCGGTGTAGACGCGTAGGCTGGTCACCTGCCTCTGGCCGACGACGAGGTAGAGGCCCCCGCCGAGCCCCGCCAGCGCACCCGCTACCGCGGCGGCGGCCAGTATCGTGGAGGCGTAGCCCACGCCGTAGGTCGTGGCGGCCCTCCTGGAGGAGCCGACCGCGTCCACCGCTACTCCTAGCCGTGTGCGGAGCCTGGCCGCCTCGAGCACCGCAACCAGAGCCGCCACCAGCGCGGCCGCCGTCAGGGGCGACATTGCTATGCTTGGGGGCAGGGTGGGGGAGGCGGTGAACCCCGAGGTGCTCCACGGGCCGCCGGTGAGGTAGTTCACTATTATCACCATGAGGTAGTTCAGCATGAGGCTCGACAGCGTCTCGTTCACGAGGAGCCAGGCGCGGAGCGCGGCCACCACCACCCCGAGGAGGAGCCCCGCGGCGGCTGCGGCTAGGAGGCCAGCAGCGAGGCCCCAGCCGTGGTAGTAGAGGAGCCAGAAGGCCACAACCATGCCGGCTATGAGCTGGCCGTCGGCACCGATGGTTATGAAGCCGGCGCGGTAGGCTAGCGCGAGCCCCGCCGCGGAGGAGGCGATGGCGACGAAGTAGGGGAGGGCGTCCAGCCACTGGCCTGGAGAGGTGAGCACCGCTGCGAGGGCCCTCGCCACCCCCGAGGCGCCGGCGGGGGTCGCGGCGCCCAGGAGTATGGAGGCCGCGAGCCCGACGACCAGGCCTAGGACCCCGTAGGCCAGGGTCCTGGCCCTGCTGGCCTCGGCGGGGCTCCTCGGCACGAGCCTCACTAGGGCCACTCCCCGTGCACCCCCTCCCCGCGGCTACTCCTTGGCCACCATGGCCTCCGCTATCGCCTCGGGGTTGAAGGGCCTCTCCTCCTCGTGCACTATCCTCCCCCGGCTCATCACGACTATCCTGTCTGATAGCTCCAGCAGCTCGTCGAGGTCCTCGGATATGAGGAGCACCCCTGCGCCGTGGTCGGCTGCGTCGAGGAGGAGGCGGTGCACCTGCGCCGCGGCGGCGACGTCGAGGCCGCTTGCCGGGTTCATGGCGAGCACCAGGGCTGGGTTCTTGAGCATCTCCCTCCCCACTATGAAGCGCTGCATGTTGCCCCCGCTCAGGGCCTCCGCGGGCGCGTCCGGGCCCGGCGTCTTCACCTTCATCTCCTCTATTACCTGGATGGTCTTCCTCCGGGCCTCAGCCCAGTCCACGAGGAAGCCGCGGTAGGGGCCCCGGGGGCTCCGGTAGAGGCCGAGGGCGAGGTTGAAGACCAGGCTCTTCCCGGGGGCGAGGGCCCAGCCCAGCCTCTCCTCCGGGATAACCGCGGCCCCCGCCCTGCCCAGCAGTGCGCCGCTGGGGGCCCTGGCCTCCACGCCGTTGACGACCACGCGGCCCCTCTCCGGCCTCCGGAGCCCGACAAGGGCCTCGAAGAACTCACGCTGCCCGTTCCCCGCCACGCCGGCTACGCCGAGCACCTCGCCGCGGTGGACGCGGAGGCTGAGGCCGCGGACGGCGTGCTCCCCGTGGGGGCCCCGGACCCAGAGGTCCTCGACAACGAGCACAGGCTCCCCCGTCCCCCGCGGGGCCCGGCGCCTGGGGGCCTCGGTGGCCTGGCTGAGCCTCTCCCTGCCGAACATGAGCTCGAGGAGCTTCCTGGGCTCCGCCTCCCCCACGGCCACGACGCCTACGAGCCTCCCCCTCCTCATCACCGCTATCCTGTCCGCCGCGCCCAGCACCTCGCGTAGCCGGTGCGTTATCAGTACAACACTCCTGCCCTCCTCGGCCAGCCTCCTGGTGAGCCGGAGCAGCGCCTCGGCCTCCACGGGGGAGAGGTGCGTGGTGGGCTCGTCGAGGAGGAGGAGCTCGGCGCCCACGGCGAGCGCCTTCGCTATCTCCGCCTGCTGGCGCTCACCCATCGAGAGCCCCCAGACCCTTGCATCCGGGTCTACGCGGAGCCCGTACTCCCTGGAGACCCTCGCCACCGCCTCCCTTGCCTCCCGGAGCCCCATTCTGCGGCCAGCGAGCCTCGCCGCGAGCATCACGTTCTCCGCTACCGTGAAGGCCTCGACCAGCATCGGGTTCTGGGGCACAAGCGCGACGCCGCTCCGCAGGGCGTCCCGGACCCCGCGGGGCCGGTAGGGGCGGCCCCGGAGCCTCATCACGCCCCCGTCGGGCTCGATTAGCCCAGCCACTATGCTGACCAGCGTCGTCTTCCCGGCACCGTTCTCGCCGAGGAGCCCAAGCACCTCGCCACGGTACACGGTGAGCGAGACGCAGTCGTTAGCCACGACGCCGCCGGGGTAGACCTTGGTGATGCACTCCAGCTCCAGCAGCGGCTCCCCGCCGCCCCCCGCCTCGCCCAAGCAGCGCGCCCCATACAGGCAGCCGCGGCGTGAACCCCCTGGCAAAAATAGTAGTAGAGCCAGGGCCACTCAACAAACTCCGTCATGAATAAACATTCCTAACC
>JALUFI010000095.1 GCA_027043685.1 Pyrodictiaceae archaeon | reverse complement strand
ACAGGGCCTACGTGAACCTCACCGACACGCTGCTCGCCCTAGCCGGGAGGCTCAACAAGACCGCGGACGCGTTGATGAGGCTTGACCGTGTCTACGCCGGCCTAGCGGCGAACATAACCAGGGGCTACCAGGAGCTGGTGAGGACGCTCTCCAACAAGACCCTGGTGGGGAACCTGAGCGAGGCGCTGGGCTTCGCCTGGTGGCAGGCCTCCAGGACCTACGTGATAATGAAGAACTATAATGGGAGCTACGAGGCATACGCTAGGCTAGCGAACCTAACCAGCGTCTCCCCCAGGCTGGCGCCGCTCCCCAAGCCGGTCGCCGAGAAGGTCTACGCAACCGTGGCGGGCCTCGTCGCGAACAAGACACCGGTGGACGTCGCCTCGATGAAGGCCGCGGAGCTGCTGCTCCAGGGCAAGCTCCCCGGGGAGGCAAGGACGCTGCTCCCCGTGCTGGAGCAGGCATGGATAAAGGCGGAGAGGGCCGTGGCGCAGCAGAGGTTCCACCAGCCCTGCCTCGTCGCCCTCTACCGGGTCGACAACCCCAGGGACGCCGCGGAGACCCAGCTCCTCGTGCTCAACGCCTCTATGAACGCCTCCAGGCTCGCCGCGAGCCAGGTAACGAGCGACGCCAAGGAGGTTGCGGCGAAGCTGCTCGCTGAGAGCCTCCGGAGAGCCGGGCTCCCAGAGCAGCTTGTGAACAGGCTCGTCTACGAGACCGTTACACAGGGCGAGCCGAGCCCCGAGGCGGTGGCCAACGCTACCGCCGTACTCGCCGAGAAGCACGGCGCCCCGGCAGGGGTAGCGGAGCTTGCCAAGCTGCTGCCCAGGCTGGACCCGCGGATGAGCGGCGCCTTGGCCTCTAACACGACGGCCGCTCTAGAGGCGGCTGCGAGGCTATTCGAGGAGAAGGGGGCCCCGCCCCCCGTTGTCGAGGCGGCGCTAAGGCTGCTGGAGACCCACGGGGGACGCGACGAGGCGGCCATGCTCGCGGCCAGGCTGCTCGCAGAGAAGCTGGCGAAGGAGAAGCCGGAGGCCGCTGGGCTAGCAGAGATGCTGCCCAAGCTGGACCCCGGGGCGCGGGGGCTGCTTCTCCGCGACCGGGAGGCCCTCGCCAGGGCAGTGGCGAGCATACTGGCCAAGGAGGCCGAGAAGAGGGGCGAGAAGCTCCCCGCCAGCGTGGTGGAGGAGATAGCGAGGACCGTCGTCACTGGCGGCGACGTGGAGGCAGCTGCCAGGAGGCTGGCGCTGCAGCTCGTCGCGGAGAAGGCGGCGGAGAAGGCTGGGAAGGAGCAGGCTAAGGCCATCGAGGAGATACTCATGCGCTTCGACCCCGGGGCCAAGGGGCTTCTCGCATCCAACCACACCGCTGCCCTGGAGGCGGCGATATGGGCGGCCGGGCAGAGGGGTGTGAGGCTCAACCTCACCGCCCGGGAGGCGGAGGAGCTGCTGCGCAACGCCACCGCGAGGAGGCTCTACGTGGAGAAGCTGATGCTCGAGAAGCTCCGGGGCCGCGTGCCGCCCAGCCTGGAGCCGCTCCTGGAGAAGCTGCTCAACCAGCTCGCCGAGCGGGGCGAGAAGCTGCCGCCCGAGAAGCTCTGGAGCATGATAGAGGCCTACATGGCAGCCATGCTTGAGAGGCACGGGCTCCCGGGGAAGCAGGCACGGGAGATGGCGGCCACAGTTGTCAAGGTAGCCCGGGGCATGGAGAAGGCGGAGGAGGCTGCGGCGAGGCTAGCGGAGGAGATACTCCTCGGCCAGGTTGCGCCTAAGGCTCTGAAGGAGATGCGCGGCCTACTGGTGTCTAGGAGCCTCGACGGCTTCCTGGTATCCTTCAGCCCCGCGGGCGCCACGAGGGCGGAGAGGGCGAGCAACATAAGGGAGGCGAGGAAGCTTGCCGTGGAGCTGCTCGACCAGGAGGGCATAAGTCATGGAGAGGTGCTGGCTAGCGGCCCCGACCTCTTGATGCAGGAGGCCCACGAGTACGCCATCCACGACGCGGAGAAGACCAGCAGGATAAGCGAGACCGCGACGTTCATAGTCCTGCTGCTGATACTTGAGAGCGTGTTCGCCGTCCTCCTGCCGTACACCGGCATCATACTCGGCCTCCTGGTGGGCGGCGCCCTGGTCTACCTGGCGGCGAGGGCCGGGATATTCACCGTGGACACTACGGCGCAGAGCTTGATGATAACCACCGCGCTGGGCCTCGGCGCGGACTACGCCGCCTACCTGGTGCACAGGTTCCGCGAGGAGGTGGCTCTGGGCGCCGACGCTGCGACGGCTGCCGAGAGGGCTCTCTCCAGGGCCGGGCCAGCGATAGTGGCGAGCGCGTTCACGGTGATGATTGGCTTCGGCAGCCTCCTCCTGGGCTGGGACATAGCGTTCCTGAGGGGCATGGGCGAGACGATACCAGTAACCGTCGCCGCCACCGCGGCCGCGAGCCTCACCCTGGTGCCGGCGCTGCTGAGCGTGCTGGGCGGCCGCCGCTGGTTCTGGTGGCCAAGGAGGCCGAGCAGGGAGAGGCACGCAGAGAGGGAGAGCAGGCTGATGAGGAGGCTGCACCGCCACCACTGGCTAGTGCTGGCGATACTCACGGCGCTTATGATTGCAGGCGCCTACAGCTACGCGACCTTCAAGGGCAGCCACGACATCAAGCTCATGCTGCCCAGCGGCTCGGAGGCCATGAAGGCCCTGAAGCTTCTCCAGGAGAAGTACATGCCGGGCGTCACCGACCCGATCTACGTGGCAGTGGTGCTGCCGGGGCCCATCAACTCCTCGGCGCAGGCGAGGCAGGCGCTGCAGGCGGTAGTGGAGGCCGCGAACACCACGCCCGGCGTCGGCAAGGTATTGTCGCCCCTCACCAGGGGCATGGAGAGGCTGGCGAAGGGCCGCTACGCGGTCGTCGAGGTGATAATGGCCGTTGACCCCTACAGCAACCAGGGCACAAAGGACGTGGAGACGCTGCACGACAGGGTGCACGAGGCGGCTGAGGCCCACGGGGCAACGGCCTACGTCGGCGGCGCGCCCTACGCTACCCTGGAGATGGATAAGCTGCTCCACGACCGCTACTACCACCGCATCCTCCCGGCGGCGGCTACGCTGATGATACTGGTGTTCACGCTGATATTCGGCAGCCTGCCCGCAAGCATAGCGGCGCTCATCGTCATCATGGGCGCGGCGGTGATGGGTATAGCGGCTAGCAGCCTGCTCTTCCAGGACCTGCTTGGCGAGCAGGTGCCATGGTTCCTCAACATAGTGGCCATGATGGCTGTGCTCGGCGTAGGCATGGACTATAACAGCTTCTTCCTGGCGAGGGCGCTGGAGGAGTGCAGGCGCCACGGCTGCGACAACACCGAGACAGCCCTAGCGAGGGCCGTCGGAGCGGTAGGCCTGTTCATCATCGGGCTGTCGCTGGTGGTGTCATCCGCCTACCTGTCAATGATGACAGCAAGCACAGTCATGATGAGGGCTATGGGCTTCACGCTGGGCGTAACGATACTACTCGCCGGCGTGATGGCTAGCTACCTCTACACGCCGCTGGTGATAGCGCTGCTGGGCGAGAAGGCCTGGTGGCCCTGGGGCATGAAGAGGAGGGTTGAGCACTAGGGGGGCTCGGCGCCCGCCTAGAGGGGATTCGCACACTGGATAGAAGCGTTTTTACCAGTCCATCCGTGGCTCCCGTTTCTCCGGCCCACGCCGGGCCCACGACGCCCCGGCGCCGGGGCCGCATCCCTTGGAGCCCTCGTGGCAGCCGTGAACAGCGTCGTCGACGCGGGGTGGTGAGCGATAGTACTGATGCACACTTTCTCGGAGCGCCTACCGGTGAGGAACTGCAGAGAGGTACTGCACAGCATAAACCCCTCCGAGCTTCTTGAGTTCCTCGAGTTCCTCCCCGTCGAGAAGGCCTCGGTCAAGAAGGGCCGCATCGAGATAACCTACATCCATAACCCGAACGCCAGGTTCGGCGGCAAGGCCAAGACAAAGGTCACCGTGACCAGCGGCGAGAACACCCTCCGGCTCCACGGCCTCGGCCCCCTCTCGTTCGAGCTACGGCTGAGCTGCACGAGCCCCACCAGGCTCCTCGTCTACCTCACGGTCACGGGCAAGCTCATAGACAAGGTGCCCAGGGACAAGGTGCGCGAGCTCTTCAACAAGCTGCTGCTAAGGCTCCGCAGCATAGCCGGCGAGGCCCCGGCGGAGGAGAAGCCCGCCGCACCGCAGCCCGCCGTCAGGGCGCCAGCCGCCGCTCCCCCGGCCCCGGCGACGGCTGCGCCCGTGACGCCCGCCCCCGTGACGCCTAACCCGGCAGCCGTGAGGCCCGCAGCCCCGCTGCCCACCGGCACGCCACTGGCCGCGAACCCGGTCAACCCGGTGAACCCTGCCGCTGCCAACCCTGTCCACGCGGCTGTGCCGCCCCATGCTCAGCCCCAGCCGCTGGCCGCTGCCCCGGCGGCAGCGGCGCCTGCCGCGCCGGGAGGCTCGGCTGTGAACCCGGCGCTGTGCATGGTCCGGATGATAACCGCGGGGTTCCCGATAGACGAGGAGCTGAGCAGGAGGGTTCCCACCGAGTACTCTCCCCGGCTCCGTGGGCTCCCCGTGGTCGCTCACGGCTACGAGGAGGCGACTAGGGTCAACCTCCTGGAGTACGATGACGCCGACTACTTGATCAGGCTGGTGAGCGGGGACACGAGGGTGGACGTAGCGAGGGTTGGGGGCAGGGTCGGCGTCTACTACAGGGGCCCCGGCGGCGAGGCCTACGGCGCTGAGGCGGCGAGCAAGGCGGTGGAGGACCTCTGCAGGCCGGGGCGCCGCGTCGCCTACACCGTGGCGAGGCTGGGCTAGCCGCCGAGCAGCTCCCTCGTCAGCTCGGCGTAGACCCTGGCGGCGTCCACGAGCTCCCTTATCTCTATGTACTCGTCGGGCATGTGTGCTACCCCGAGGGCGCCTGGGCCGTAGGTTAGGGCCGCGACGCCCTTTTCCTGGAAGTACCTGGTGTCGAGGCCTCCTATGCATATCGTCCTCGCCGGCTCCACGCCGAGCACGCGCTTCGCCACCGAGGCTAGCTGCTCCACGAAGGGGTGGCCTGGGTCGAGCCAGGCCGGGGCCGCCTTGCCGTCCACGGCTAGCTCCACCCGGTAGCCGCGGCCAAGGAGGCCGGTCTCCTCCGCGGCCCTCTCCACGGCGCTGCGTAGCTCCTCCTCGACCTCGTCGGGGTCCTCGCCGGGGATGAGGCGGCGGTCCAGGCTGAACTCGTAGAAGCCCGGCACTATGTTGGTCTTGGCTCCGCCGTGGACCTCGCCGCCCATTGTGAGGGTTGGGTGCGCCGCCCTCGGGTCATCCATGGGCAGGTCCGTCTTCTTCTCGGCGAGGCGTGGGATGTAGTTATCCATGAGCCAGGTCGCTATCCTGGCCATTGCCTCGAAGGCGTTGAGGCCTAGCCAGGGCGCTGAGCCGTGGGCCTGGCGGCCGTGTACCCGGACCCTCGCCCACACCGCCCCCCTGCTCCCTATCCATATCCTCCTGGTTGTGCTGGGCTCGGCGACCACCGCGTGGCTGGGCCTGGCGAGGCCCTTTTCGAGCATGTAGGCTACGCCGGTCTCCCCGCCGGTCTCCTCGTCCGGGGTGAAGCTCAGCTCCAGCGCGCCCCGCTCCGGCCCCCAGCCGGTGTCGAGCAGGGCCTTGACCCCGGCGATTACCGCCGCTATGCCTCCCTTCATGTCGGTGGCTCCGCGGCCATAGACCCTGCCGCCGCGGACCACGGGCCGGAAGGGGTCGGTGCTCCAGCCCTGGCCGGGCGGGACGACGTCGTAGTGGCCGTTGTAGTGGAGCACGGGGCCCGGCTTACCGGACTCGAGCCTCGCCAGCACTATGTAGCGGGGGTGGCCCCTTGCCCACGGGTAGTGGCGGAGCACGACCTCGTCGGGGACCCGGTGCACCTCTACCCTTAGCCCGAGGGATTCCAGCTCGTTGCGGAGTAGCTCAGCCATCTCCCCGTAGTGCTGGCCCGGCGGGTTCACGGTCGGGATGGAGATGAGTTTCTCGAGGAGCCGGGTCGCGTACGCCTCGTCCACCCTGGGCTCCGGGGCCACGCGGTTCACCCCCTGGAGCCGGCGCCCCATAGGGCTCTGGCCTTTGAGGAGTCTAGGCGGCTAGCCTCAACAATTACCTCGTAGTCGGCTCCGGCTCTCTCCGCTAGGCGGCTGAGGACCAGGTGGGTGTAGTCCCTGCTGGAGCCCAGGTCGAAGAAGTCGAGGAAGCCCTCCCGGGCCCCCGTCGCGACTATCTTCACGAGCGTCGCGGCTCCCTCGTCTACGAGTATTGTGGTGGCTGAGAGGCTGTTGCCGGCCCTTATGAAGTACTTCTCTCCGACCGCGACCGCTGCCCGGGGCTCCGTGGGGAGCGCCTCGTGGTAGATGTTGGAGGCTATGTCTACCTCCTGGAGGGCCGCGTAGGCGGTGTCGAATGGTGCGTGGAGCCTCGCGACGAGCCCGTGTGCTAGGGCCAAGACTCGGCGGCCTCCGCTCCCTCGGGGGCTTGGGGGCGGTGTTTTAGTGCCGCCCCTGGCGGGGGCCCGTGGTGGGACTCCTGGGGGAGTGCGTGGCTGCACGGGTGCCGCTGCATTGGAGACCCTTGACTTCGACGTGCTGGTTATCGGGTCGGGTCTCGCCGGGCTCCGGGCCGCCATCGAGGTTCTCCGCACACGGCCCGGGCTCAGCGTCGCCGTGGTGAGCAAGATACAGTTGATGAGGAGCCACAGCGTGGCCGCGGAGGGCGGCACGGCTGCGGCTCTGTACCCGGAGGAGGGGGATAGCCCGGCGCTCCACGCCTGGGACACGGTGAAGGGGAGCGACTTCCTCGCCGACCAGGACGCCGTGTGGCTCATGGTTAAGCTTGCGCCCAGGGAGGTGAGGCTCCTCGAGCACTGGGGGATGCCGTGGAGCAGGAGGCCGGATGGACGCATAGCCCAGCGGCCCTTCGGTGGCCACAGCTTCCCGCGGGCCTGCTACGCGGGCGACAAGACCGGGTTATTCGAGATGCAGACGCTCTACGGGAAGCTGGTCTCCATGGATGGCTGGGAGAGGTTCGACGAGGTCTACGTGACCTCCCTGCTGGTCGAGGACGGGGTGTTCAGGGGCGCGACGGCGGTTGACCTGCGGAGTGGCGAGATGGTGGTGTTCAGGGCGAGGGCGGGGGTGCTCGCGACTGGTGGCGCTGGGAGGCTCTACAGGTTCACGACCTACAGCTACAGCAGCACCGGGGACGGGCTCGGCATGGCGCTGAGGGCGGGGATACCCCTGAAGGACATGGAGTTCATACAGTTCCATCCCACGGGGCTGGTGCCCAGCGGGATACTCATCACCGAGGGCGCCAGGGGCGAGGGAGGGATACTCCTAAACGCCAAGGGGGAGCGCTTCATGAAGCGCTACGCCCCCGAGAAGATGGAGCTCGCGCCACGCGACGTGGTATCAAGGGCGATAATGACCGAGATAATGGAGGGCCGTGGGCTCCGGGACGAGGCCACGGGCCTCGAGTACGTGCTCCTAGACCTCCGCCACCTCGGCGAGGAGCGGATAAGCGAGAGGCTCCCCGCGGTACGGGAGATCGCGATAAAGCACGCCGGCATAGACCCCGTGGAGGAGCCCATCCCCGTCCGCCCCGCCGCCCACTACACCATGGGCGGGGTGAACGCCGACGCCTACTACCGCGTCCTAGACACGGAAGGCCGCTGGATACGCGGCCTATGGGTGGCGGGAGAGGCCGCGGCCGCCTCGGTCCACGGGGCGAACAGGCTGGGCGCGAACAGCACGATAGAGTGCCTCGTCAGCGGCGCCGTCGCCGGCAGGCAGGCGGCGCGCTGGGCATGGGAGAGGAGGGGCGAGCAGCCAGCGGTGCCGCGGGACAGGGTGGAGGCCGAGGAGAAGAGGGTGTATGACCGCCTCCTGGGCAGCGAGACCGGGGACGACGTCTACGCTGTACGGGAGGAGCTACAGGAGACCATGGACCGCTATGTCTACGTGTTCCGGAGCAGGGAGGGCCTCGAGGAGGCGGCGAGGAGGATAAGGGAGCTGAGGCGCCGCATGGGAACCGTGGCCCCGAGGGACAAGAGCAGGGTCTACAACACAGACCTGGTAGCGGTCCTCGAGACCGCTAACATGGTTGACGTGGCCTACACGGTCGTGGTCTCCGCGCTCGCGAGGAAGGAGAGCAGGGGCGCCCACTACCGAGTAGACTACCCCAGGAGGGATGACGAGAACTGGCTCAAACACACGATAGCGGTAATGAACGTGGAAGGCGACATAGAGCTAAGCTACACGCCGGTCAACATAACCACCTGGAAGCCGATAGAGAGGAAGTACTAAGGGGTACCAGCCAGTGAAGGGTCTACACTGGCTCCTCTCCCCAGGGGGCTGCTGCAGGGGCGCGGCTCCATGCCGGAGTACGTTGCCATCCGGGTTAGGAGGGAGACGGCCCGGCTCCTGGAGAGGAAGCTGAGGGAGCTCGAGGACAGGCTCGGCAGGAGGCTCGACTATGACGAGCTGCTGAGGATACTCGTGCGCCGCTCCGCCGCGAGGCCCGAGCTGCTGAGGGCCCTGGTGGAGAACCCGGTGCCGGGCTACAGCTCCGAGGAGGCCCAGGGGCTCCTGCGCCGGGAGCGGGCGAGGGATACCAGGTTTTGACCAGGCTCCAGGGCAGCTACGTGCTCGACGCCAGTGTCCTGATCGAGATACTCGCGGGAAGCCGCCTCGTCAAGGACCTCGTCGAGGCCATTATCTCCGGCGACGTGGAGGCATATGCGGCCAGGCTCAGCCTGACCGAGGCCCTCTACGTGACGTGTAGGCTATGGGGGCTCGATGAGGCGTCGCGCAGGATGAACATGCTCCTCGGCTCAAGGCTCATAGCCGTGATCGAGGACCGGAGCGTGTGGAGGCTTGCCGCTAGCTGCAAGTGCCGTGTCCCCGTGAGCCTCGGCGACTGCTATACACTCGCCGCCGCCAAGGCGTATGGGTTGAAGCCCCTCTTCCTCCGCCCCGAGAAGGAGCTTGTGAGGCACAGCGAGAGGCTCCGGCAGTGGCTCGGCGCTGACCCCGTCTTCCTGACTAAGGGGTAACGGGGCCCCCTATCCCCCGGGGGCGTGGGGCCCTGGTTTTATCCCACCGGGCTCCCCCCGAGGGGCCTCGTCTCGGGGGCTGCTGGTTGCCGCCGGGGCTCCGGGTGAGGCCTAGGAACAACCCTGAGAGGGGTGCGCACCTGGCGCACCGTGTTGCCGGCCTCATTCTCCTCGCCTATTTCGCTGCGCACGCTGTCACCATGGGTGCTGCGTTGGCTGGTGCCTCGTGGGCGCAGGGCGTTGCTTTCAGCCTCGCGTATAACCCGTGGGTGAGGTTCATCGTGGGCTCCTCCGCGGCTTTCCATGGGCTTAACGGGCTGAGGCTCCTGGCTGTGGAGGCTCTTGGCCTGGGTGTGGGGAGGCCGGGGATACCGAGGCCGCCGTATATCTCGGGGAGCCTGCGGGCTGGGCAGAGGCTGGCCCTCCACGCCGTCGTTGTGGCCTCGGCGGCTGCAATGGCTTTCATAGCGTACGCGTTGCTCGCGTGGGGGTGAGGCAGTGGTGGCTGGGTGGAGGCTTGAGGCCCTCTGGCAGCTGGCGAGCTACGCTGCTGCGGCAGTGCTGGCTGTGGTGTTGCCGCTCCACATCCTCTCCCGGGGCTTCGGCGTAGGGGGTGTGCCTTATGGCCCGTGGGCGCCGTGGCTGATACTCATCGCCGCGGGGATACACGGGGCGAACGGGCTTAGGAGCGTGCTCTACGACTACGTCCACAGCGATGCGGGGAGGAGGCTCGTCGACCTGGCCGCGGCAGGACTGGCGCTCCTCATCGTAGGGGTCGGGGTGTGGGGCCTGGCCTCGCTGGGCTAGCGCCTCGCCACGCGGTGGGCCGCCAGCACGGGCGGCGGGTTCTCGGGGTCTATGTCGAGGGGCGGGGGCGCCCGTGCCTCCGCCTCGGGGTCCGCTCCCTCGACGAGGTTGTGGGTGGGGTAGCTGGCCTCCACGCGGCGCAGCGGCTTCTCCAATGGGGGCGCGACGGGGCTCGTCTCCTTCCGGTAGAGGCCGAGCACCGCCTTAAGGGTGGCTGCCCGGAGCCTCTGTATCGCGGAGGCAGGGTCCACGGCCTTGGGGCAGGCGGCGCTGCAGCTGGCCGCCATGTGGCAGGCGTAGCAGGCGTCGGGGCTCGCAGCCATCGCTATCCTCTTCTCGGTCGCCTCGTCCCGGGGGTCAGCGAGGAACCGGTAGATGACTGTCAGCGCCTGGGGGCCGAGGTAGCGGAGGTTGCGGTTGTAGACGGGGCAGGCGGCGTTGCAGAGCCCACACATTATGCATAGGCTGTACTGGAGGTAGCCGAGGTGCTGCTCCGGCGTGACGAGGTACTCCCTCGGGGCCTCCTCGTCCCCGGGGTCGCGGCGCACCACGGTGGGGACGGCGCGGCGGTGGTTCTCGATGAGCCTGGTCATGTCGACCACGAGGTCCCTTACCACGGGGTAGCCGGGAAGCGGAGCCACCTCCACCACGCCGTCCCTCTCCACGTCCGCGACCTGGGTCTGGCAGGCGAGCCGGGGCTCACCGTTCACGAGGACGCCGCAGCTGCCGCACGCACCCATCCTGCAGCTGTAGCGGAAGGAGAGCGTGGAGTCAAGCCTTGTCTTGACGTAGAGGAGCGCGTCCAGCACCGTCATGCCGCGGCGACGGGGGACGCGGTACTCCTGGACCCAGCGCCGCCCCGTCTCCGGGCTGTAGCGGTGGACGCGGAGCAGCACCGTGTCCCTGCCCGCCGCGGCGCGGGACACCCCTTTCCCACCAGGGACCCCCATGCAGCGGAGGAGGGGGTTAAGGGGGGCTCGGCGACGGGGCACGAGGAGCCAGGGGGCGGTGAGGAGCTGGCTTAGTGCCCACAGGCCCCCCGCCGACGGGGGCCTGTGTGAGGAGAAGCGGTCGGCCCCGAGCCCCTCCCCTAGGGCTGCTGGGGCGCGGTGAACCAGGCCCGGAGCGTGTTCTCGCCGCCCGGCTCTAGGCCGGCGAGGCCGCGGTAGAGTAGGGGGAGCAGCGCCTCCACGAGGTCCATGTAGGTGCCCAGTGGCTCGCCGCCGAGCCGCAGCTCCACGTCCTCGAGGGAGGCCTCGAGGCTGTAGCTCCAGACGCCTAGGGGCAGCATCGGTGCCTCGGGGACGCTGCAGCCCCTTGGCAGGGGTAGGCGCTGGCCAATCCTCTCGGCCGCCCTCTTGGCCAGCTCGGCGAGCCGGTCCCCCGGGGCCTCCTGGAGGGCCTCCCGAGCCATCTCCGCTACCGGGTCCGGGGCCTCTATGTAGCCGCGCAGCTCGTCCAGCTGGAGGATCCTGGCGGCTGCGAGGGCTAGGCAGCGGTACCGGGTCAGCACCGGCCCGGGCTCGGCGAGGACGCGTAGCCCCCCGGTGCCCGGGGCCTCGCTGCCGGGGAGCCTCAGGGCCTCCACCAGGCCCAGGCTCCTCAGCTCCTCGGGGGAGGCGCCGAGCCTCTCCACGGCGCCGAGCGGCGCGGGCGCGGAAGCCGCGAAGAGAGCCAAGGCCTCCCTGCTGTAGGGCGGGAGCAGCGTCACCGCCTCCTCGGCCAGCCTCCTGGCCGCCTCGAGGCCCCAGAGGGGGTCAGCGGTGTCGTAGCTAACCGGCTCCGGCTCCCCCGCGCCCAGCTCCCCCAGGAGCCCCTGGGCCTCCTCGGCCGCCGCCTCCACGAGCCGCGTGAACCTGGTCTCAGAGGCAGAGACCACGACCCCGCGGCCAGCGAGGCGCAGCGGGAGCCCATCCCGGAGCCTCGCGGCCAGCAGCCTCGGAGAGAGCACCTGGACGCCGTAGAGGTCGCGGTAGAGCCTCGCCAGGCTCCCCGGCGCATAGGGGTCGCCGGCCCTCGGGTCGAAGCCGCCGAGAAGCATCTCGGCCAGAGACTCGTCGCCCACCAGCTCCGAGAGGTCCCTGCCGCCGACGAGGCCACGCAGCCTCCTAGCGGCGGCGAGCAGGCCCCGGGCCGCGGCGAGGAACCCGGAGGCCCTCTCCACGAGCCAGCCACGCAGGCCCGTCAAAGCACCAGACCCCCGTCGCTACAAGGCACCAGGGCCCCCCTTAGTGCTCCCCCGGGAGGCGCTACGCGGTAGCCTCAACCAGGGAGCCGCCGGGCTGCGCCGCCACCCCGTCCACCAGCTCCGCGGCCTCCTCCAGGACGCGGCGGAGGGGCGGGGATATCCTGGACTCCCTCAGCACCAGCCTCCCATTCCTCTCCTCGACGGCCCTTATCGCGCGGAGGTAGTCCAGGTAGCTCTCCAGCTCCACGCGCAGCCTCCTGCTATCAGCAACGACTAGTATCCCGCGCCGAGCCGCCGCCTCCACAGCCCTCTCCAGCTCCTCCACCGTCGCCCCCTGCGCGCCCCGGCGCAGGAGGTAGGCGAGCACGAAGGCCTCAAGCCCAAGCCTCCGCAAACCCATAGCCCAACACCAGCAGCCCCGCCGCACCCATCTCGAGGAATTGTTTCTAGGCCCTCACGGGCTTAGGCGGAAACACCCCAGTCGGATAGAAGCGGCCACGAACCGGCGTATTATTACATTGCCTACAAGCAACTCTACGTAGCGCCGGGCACGCGCACCTAGGAGCCATTGTCCCGGAGGCACTGGTTGGGCGACACCCCAACGTCCACGGCTCTCTTCAGCGCGCCAATTCTCAGCAGCGCCTCCTCAACGACATTATCGTCCACTGTGCTGGCCCAGCCGGCTCCCTGCCCGAGCACCTGCCCGAGGCCGTCATAGTCTACGACGTATTGGAGGCTGGGCGGCGCCAGGAAGACAAGGCTGCCCGTGTTGCTTGCCAGCACCCTCTGGGCCTCGGCGTAGGTCAGCCCCCCAGCATCGGCTATCGCTACAACGTTTAGCAGGCTGCAGCCATCCGCCTGGAGGCTCAGTATACGCCTCCTCGAGCCCTCCTCGGACTTAACGTGGACAACGGTGTACACGTATACCTTGCCCGGCTTCTCGACCGGTTTCGGGAAATCCGCCTCCTCGAGCAGATACCTGAGCACACAGTACACCGCGTAGTACCGTCCAGCGCCGACCACGCACCGGCGGTAACGCTCCTGCACCCCCGCGTCGCTGGAGGCGTGGAGGAGGTCATCCCTGCCGGTGTAGACCCAGAGCCTTGAGCGCAGCTGGGCCTCCAAGACCCCAGCCCTCTCTGGGGCTCAAGCCCGGGCCGCCGTTGGAGCCGGGGCCCCGGTCATATACCCGCGCCGCACGGGGTCTCCCGCGGGGAGCGCGTCCCGAGGTGGAATGGGTATGCCGGTCTGCGTGGCTGTTCCGACCGATGACGGGGAGACAGTGAAGCTGGGTCACTTCGGTGACGCCGCGTTCTACCTCTTCTACGAGTGGACTGGCAACGGGTGGAGGCTCCGGGGCAGGGTGGAGAACCCGTACCGGGGCGAGCACCACCACGGCCACGACGGGGAGGAGCACGGGGAGGAGGAGAGGGGGAAGAGGAGGAAGATACTCGAAATGATAAGCGGCTGCAGCGTCGTGGTCTCGGTGGCGTTTGGCCCGGGCGGCAGGGAGTTCATGGAGAGGCATGGGAAGCGCGTGGTCATGGTTAAGCCGCGGACGAGGATAGTGGATGCGCTGCGGAGGGTGGAGGAGGAGCTGGGGCTCCGCGCCGAGGCCCAGCCAGCGGCCTAGGAGAGGGGCTCCCCTCCTTTTCCCAGCCACCGTTGAGCGCCTCCCCCTTCCTCCCCGGGTGTCTCGCCTCCTGGAGGGCCGTGCTGGGCCTTGGAGCTTGGCCTCCTCTTCCTCGGCACCAGCGCCGCCGTGCCGACCCCGGCGAGGGGGCTGCCGGGGCTCGCGGTCATCCACCGCGGCAGGGCGATACTGCTCGACGCCGGCGAGGGGACGCAGGCCGCGCTGACCAGGTACGGGTTGAGCCCTCTCCGGGTCGAGGCCTTGCTGGTCACGCATCTCCACGGCGACCACTTGTTCGGTGTCCCGGGGCTGCTGCAGAGCATGGCTATGGCTGGGAGGAGGGGGCTCCTCGTCGCCGCGGGGCCGCCTGGGCTCAGGAGGTTCCTGGAGGAGGCTGCCATCGCCACCAGGTGGCTGCCGCCCTACCCCGTTGAGGTGCATGAGCTGGTCCCGGGCGAGGTGCTGGTGTTGCCGAGCGGGTGGAGGGTGGAGGCCTACCCGGCCTGCCACACGGTGCCGGGCCTTGTCTACCGGCTGGTGGAGCCGCCGAGGAAGCCCCGGGTCGACCTAGAGGCTGCCCGGAGGCTGGGGGTCTCGGGGCCGCTTCTGGGGAGGCTGCAGCGCGGCGAGCCCGTTGTGACCGCTGACGGCAGGCTCGTGAGGCCCGAGGAGGTGGTTAGGCCGAGGCCCCGCGCGGTGATAGTCTACACGGGGGACACTGCTCCCTGCGGGAGCGTGGTTGAGGCCGCCCGGGGCGCGACGGTGCTCATCCACGACGCGACCTTCACGAGCGACATGGAGGAGGAGGCCCACGAGCAGGGCCACAGCACGGCCGCTGACGCTGCCCGCGCCGCCGGGGAGGCCGGGGCGGGGCTCCTCGTCCTCACCCACTTCAGCGCAAGGTACCGGGACCCGGGGCCCCTGCTCCGGGAGGCGAGGCGCATCTTCCCCCGCGTCGTGGCCGCGGAGGACGGGCTCCGGGTCGTGGTAAGGCTCTAGTATACCCGGGGCGCCCGGGTTACCCAGGTCACCCCTCCCCCTAGGGGCGCTGCGCGTTGAGGCTCGTGTTGAAGAAGCTCTCCGAGGAGAAGATACGGCTGCTGAAGGCGGAGGCTGCCCGGAGGGGGCTGAGCCTCTCCGAGGCGGTGGAGGAGGCCATAGAGCTCTGGGCCCGCAGCCCCCTAGGCGTCGTCGGCGACGAGGCGGCTGACGACGCCACGTGGGAGGCAGTGAAGGAGAGGCTGCGCCGGGAGGCCAGGGGCAAGTACGTCGTCATAGCCGGGGGCCGGGTGGTCGGCGTCTACGACTCCCTCGATGAGGCGGCGGAGGCGCTCCGGGGGCTCCGGAGGAGGGGCGTGAGGAGAGCCATCC
>JALUFI010000094.1 GCA_027043685.1 Pyrodictiaceae archaeon | reverse complement strand
GAGGCCGGGCTGCGGGAGTGGGGCGAAGGGGGGAGGGGCTAGAAGCTGGGTGGCTCCACGTAGTCGAGCACCTTGTCCTTGGCTTTCTCTAGGCGGCGCTGGTGCTCCTCGAGGAACTTGGTGAGCAGCTCCGCTGCGTAGCGCTTGTCCTCTCCGCATAGGAGGCGGCCGCCGCGGCAGTCCTCGTATATCTTCATGAGCTGCTTGTCGTCCATTATTAGGTGGTAGACGTAGAACTCGTAGATGGTGCACTTCTCGGGCTCTCCGCCGAGGCGGCGCTGCTCCTCCACCGTCGCCCTGCCGCCGGTGAGCGCCCTCATGAGCTTCTTGGCCGCCACCTCGGGCGGGTCGGTTAGGAATATCGTGTAGTCCGGCCTGCTGCTGCTCATCTTGTTGCCGTCTAGCCCGGTCTGGAACCGGTGGTAAGTCGAGGCCGGCCTCTGGAGGCCGAGCTCGTGCTCGAAGCGGTCAGCTATGTCGCGGGCTAGGCGTAGATGGGGATCCTGGTCGGCGCCCACGGGGACCACTACGTGGCGGAAGCCGCCGAAGTGCTCGAGCTGCGGGTGGAGTATGTCTGCTGCCTGGGTCAGCGCCGCCATGACCTTTGCCGGCTCCAGTTTGCCGTATATAGCCTCCATCTCGGCCATGGTTACGCGGCGGGAGAACATCTGGATGAGCCGGTAGTAGGGGGTCTCGTAGTTTGTCTGGAAGTAGATGTGGGTGTGCTTGTTCTTCTCGAGGCCGAGGGCTATGAGGTTTGCCACGTACTCGTAGAGCCCGGTCTCTATCACCTTTTCACGCGGGAGCTTCCTGACCGCGTAGGCCTCGGCGTCGGCTATGACAACGAATACCTCGAAGCCTAGGCGCTGGTAGTAGATTATCTGGTCGGCTACCATCTTGTGGCCGAAGTGGAAGCGGCCGCTGGGCATGAAGCCGGTCACGAGGGCCACGCGTTCGCCGGACTTATAGGCCTCTATTATCTTGTCGAAGTCCCTGTGGCCGAATATCACGCCCCTCCTCATGAGGTGCAGGGGCTCTCCGAAGGCCTCGCGGACCCTGGGTAGGAGCTCCGCGAAGGGCTTGACGCCGAAGTACTGGAAGAGCTTCTCGTACTCGAGCCGGACTGCAGTCCCCCAGGGGTCTATCACTGGCCCGTGCTGCTGCTCCACAATAACTCCCACCCCGTGCATCCAGGCAGTTGTGGCGGCGAAGAGGCCCCGGGATAATAGTAGGCTCGCCCCGCGGGCCAGAGAGGAGGGAGGGGCCGGCGCGCGTTGGTCATTGTGCTCGAGGCTGATGACTTGGGCGGGGTTGCGGGGAGGCTCGCCGCCGAGAGGCCTAGGGTTGAGGGGCTCCGGGGCCTTGTGGAGTCCTCTGGGCTCCTGGTCCGGCTGCGCGGCGGCTGGAGGCCCAGGTTCATCAGCGCTGTGGATACCGCGTTCCCGAAGTCGCCTGTCTATCTCCTCGGCTTCACTGTGAGCCTCGTCGGGCTCGCCAGGGTGGATGTAGTCGACGGCGCTGCGAGGAGTAGGGCGCGGAGCTGGGTGCTGGCGGAGCCCCTGGGGGAGCTTGACCAGGACTATGTGTCGGCGTTCGCGAGGGTCAGGGAGCGTATGGAGGCGCTGGCCGCCCTGGGGGAGGGCGCGGAGCTGGTGGTGCTTGACGGCGAGATCGTGCCCAGGGCTGGCCGGAGCCCGTTGTGGGGGGAGGCGCTGCGGCTCTCGGAGAGGCTCGTTGACGAGGCCCTCTCAGCGGGCAGGATAGTGGCGGGGGTGCTGAAGAGGAGCTACTCTAGGAGCATGGCTGCGAGGCTTGGAGTAGAGGGCTTGACTGACAGGGTGTTGGCGAGCCTCACGCTCCGGAGGGGGGAGGCGCTGCTGGCGCCCCACAGTGATGAGGAGCTAGCTGGCCGGGGCTGCGTGGAGGCGCTCTACAAGCCTCTGCGCGGGCTACCGGCAGCTGTACGTGTGGAGGCCTGCTGCCCGGACCGGGGCCGATGCGTGGAGCTGCTGTGGCTCCTGGCCAGCGAGGCCGGCGCCTCGGGGCTCCCATGGCCCATTGACCTCGTGGACTCGCTCGCGAAGAGGGAGGCGTCGAAGGTATCCGCCGTAGCAGCGCTGCTGCTGTCCAGGCTGGCACGGGGGGAGGCGCCGCAGCTGGGCTATGCGAGCAACCCGCAGGAGACTATGGGGAGGCGTGGCTCCAGGCACGGTCAGGGCTAGCAAAGGCAGGGGAGGCGTGTCTCCCCTGACCCCCGGGCTCGCCGGAATGGGCGCGCCCGGAGGGGCCCCCGTTCATCCAAGTGTGCTGCGCCCCGGGTTTCGGGGCTGGTCGCGGGGGAGAGCTCCGCCCCGTGAGGGAGGGGTTACTCGCGTCGGGGGCTGGGTTTTTAGGCCTGTGGGGCATGTGAGTGGGCAGCCTCTTGTGGCTGCGTTGCTGCAGGCATGTATGACTACTTCCAGTGCCGGTCTTAGTGGCTCTGTGTTTCCCCGGGTTGCTCTCTGAGCTGCGTGGAGTGCCTGGAGCGCCTTCTCTAGCTGCTTCTCGGCCTCTGTGCAGCCGCTGGGCCTCTGTCTTGACCAGTACTCTATCCTCGTGGCTGCTATTAGGGCCTCCACCGTGCAGCCGAGGAGCCTTGTGTAGGGCTTGGGTGGCTCCTCCCAGTGGTAGGTTATGGGCTCTAGTGTTAGCTCTGTGGCACCCCAGTCTAGGCGGCGGCGATTGGTGACCACGGTTTCTATGTAGGCGTCTCCCCTGATGCACGGGGTGTGTATCGCCTCGGGGGGTTTGAGGCTGATTGGCTTGCCGCGGGCCGCGAGTGCGTATGCCTCTGGGTCGCTTGAGGCTGTTAGGCAGGCCTCGTAGGCGTCCGTGGCGGCGCTTAGCCTCGTGCCTGGGTAGATTATTGCCTTCAGCTTGTCCCCGTCTAGCTCCACGCCGAGTGGCGTTACGACGAGCCCGGTGGGTGTCTGTAGGGTGGCTAGGGTTTCGTACACTGTGTGCCCGCGGAGGGGTAGGCCGGGGTTCCTCACCGCTGAGGCCCTTGAGGCCGCTGAGGCCGTGCTGGGGTTTAGCGTTGACCTTGACTGCTGGGGGGCGAGGCAGGCCCTGCTCTACGCCGTGGAGGCCGCCGAGGAGGGGAGGCTGCTGCCGCTCGATGAGGTCTGTGGGAGGCTGAGGGGCCGGAGGGTCTGCGTCGCCGGCTCTGCAGCGTCGCTTCGCCGCGACCTCCGCGTCGCCCGGGGCTGCGAGGCCTACGTAGCCGCCGACGGGGCCACCGCAGTGCTCCTCGACGAGGGCGTGGTGCCGGACGTCGTCGTGACTGACATGGATGGGCCCTGGGCCGCCTTGTGGAGGGCCGCGGAACTCGGCGCGTACACGCTCGTCTACATACACGGGGACAACTATGCATTGTTCCCCTTGTTCATCCAGGAGCTTCCATTGTTCGCCCTGGAGGCGCAGTGCCTGCCCCCCAGGCTCGCCGTGCTGGGCCTCGCCTCGCCGCCCCACGGCTTCAGCGACGGGGACCGCGCCGTGGCGCTCGCCGCCTGCTGCGGCGCAGCCGGCCTGGAGCTGCTCGGCTTCGAGCCCTCGGCGCCACAGGCTGGTGGCACCAAGCCCTGGCTACGGGGGGACACGGAGCCGGGGCCCGTGAAGAGGGTTAAGCTCCGCGTAGCTAGCGTCCTCGCCGCGGCCGTGCTGGCCGCCGCGGGGGAGCCGGCTGGTTGAGGGTGGTTGTCGAGGCGCCTGCGCGGATACACCTCGGGTTCCACAGCCCCTGCAGGAGCGGGGCCAGGGTGCTCGGCGGCCTGGGGGTTGCCGCCTCGGCGCCGGGGCTGGGGGTCAGGGTGGTTGTTGAGAGAAGCGGCGAGAGTGGGCTCGCGGCGAGCGGCTGCGACGCGGGGCGGGCCGAGGCTGTGCTCCGGGAGGCTGTTGAGAGGCTGGGTCTGCGGGGAGGCTACCGTGTCCTCGTCGAGGAGTGTCTCCCGAGGCACGCGGGGCTGGGCTCCACCACGCAGCTCGTGCTCTCCATCTACGCTGGGCTTGCCGCACTGGAGGGCATCAGCGTGGAGGAGGCGGTGGAGGCAGCTGGGCGGGGCCCTTACTCGGGCGTGGGGACGGGTGTATTCCTCCACGGCGGCCTAGTGGTTGATGCTGGCGCGCCGGTGGGGGAGGCTAGGGCGAGGCCCGCGCTCTACGCGCGGCTGCCCCGCGGCTGGAGGCTCGTGGCTGTGCTCCCCTCCTCGGCTCCCCGGGGGAGGCCGGAGGGCCCTGCCGAGGACTCTGCTGTGGAGGCCTTGCCTGGCCCTGGGAGCCCTCCATGCATGCGTGCTAGGAGGGCGTTCCTGGAGAAGCTGCTGCCGGGTATAGCGGAGGGGGACTTCGAGGCCTTCACGGAGGCCCTCGAGGAGATAGAGGCGGCCACGGCGGAGGCCTTCACAGCGGAGCAGGGGGGCCTCTTCTGCTGCAGGGAGAGCATGGAGGCGGCCGTGGCGCTGAAGAGGCTAGGGGCTCGGGGCGTCGGGCAGAGCAGCTGGGGCCC
>JALUFI010000093.1:2921-4553 GCA_027043685.1 Pyrodictiaceae archaeon | reverse complement strand
CGGAACGGGTATAGGGGCCTCGGCGGGCGGGGCTCGGCGGAGCCCGGTGATGTACTCGATAGTCTCAGCGAAGACTTCCCAGCCGCGGCCCCTCCTCGCCGCGATATCCTCAGCGGTTTCCCTCGGAGGTAGTCCTATGGTGTAGTCGGTCTCCAGGCACTCGTGGAGCCTTCCGCCGAGCAGTTGATAGACGGGTACATCGAGCAGCTTAGCGGCTAGGTCGAGGACGGCGGACTCCAGCGCGGCCCTCGCCGCTGAGAAGCAGCCACCCGCCCCAAGGTCCCGGAGGACGCGCCCAAGGTCATCGGGGAGCACCGCGCCCAGTATACGCGGCGCAACACTCCCCACGTAGCCTACGACCGAGCCATGGTTCTCGCAGGTGACGCGGGGCGCGGGCGCCGCCTCCCCCCAGCCCGTGACGCCGCCAGCCCTAACGGCTACGACCACTGTCTCGGCGTAGCTTGAGGAAGCATAGGCTATCCGGAACGACTGGCTGAGCCTCGCCCTCAGCCTGTAAACCGCGACCTCCTCTACCCGCGGCAACGCCGCACCCAGGCCCCCCTTGGGCCGCGGAGCGGGTGAAGGGGTTAGCGGCCACGTGCCTGGTAGGCGTGGAGCACGCCGCGGTAGATGCGGAGCAGCACCTCTTCATCACACTGCTCCATTGACTCGCCGAGGATCTCGCCGACGACGCTGCACTCCTCCTCGACAACGCCCCTAGCATCCCTGCCCAGGTAGCGGGGGAGGAGCCACCGGTTCACCTCGAGGAAGCTCCTGCCCCACTTGAAGAGAGAAAGCACCTCCTCCGCCTCCTCCCGTAGCCCGGTGAGGAGCAGCGCCGCTGCAACGGCCTCAGCACTGCTCAGCAGGAAGGGCCTACCATAGTTCACCGGGTTGCCCGCCAAGAGGAGAGGGAGCCGCCGCCTGACACCCCCGCGTGGTAGGCGTAAGCGCCGCCAACTAGCGTCAACCACTACGACGCCGCGGCTCTCCACTATGCCACGGTCGCTGGCCGAGACCGGGGTCGGGGACAAGGGGTCAAGGACGAGGCTGCCGGGGGGCGGCCTCCTAGCACGGCGGGCAAGCCCGGCATGGATGAGCCTCAGGGCGGTGTTCTTGGAGGGGTCGTCCCCGCCCATGTAGACAACTATTATCCGTACGCTGCGTCCGTCGGTACGGCTCCTCAACAACATCCCTGCCGGGAGGGTGGACGCGGCCGCGCAGGGCCTATGTTTTTATCCAACAACCGCTGGCTGCATGTTTTTCGCTCCTGGGGCTCCAGTGGGGCCCCATGGATAGTCTTGAGGGCCGCGTGGAGGTGCACCATCCATGCCCAAAGCGATAGTCCTCATAAACACCGAGATGGGGGCAGACGAGGAGGTGTTTGAGTCCCTAAAGCAAGTGCCCGAGGTCAAGGCGGTATACATGGTCTACGGGCTCTACGACATAGTGGCCGTGGTTGAGAGCGAGGACATGGGCACGCTCCGCGACATAGTGTACCGCCACCTACGCTCCTCTCCGAAGGTACGCTCCACGCTAACTATGATAGTGGTCAAGGACTTCGAGCGCCGCAAGTAGCCGGTACATGCCCCAGCGCAGTGTTTCAGACACCTCCGCCGCATTCTCTACCCC
>JALUFI010000093.1:0-2911 GCA_027043685.1 Pyrodictiaceae archaeon | reverse complement strand
CCACACACTCGTTGCTATAGACGAGGCCGTTGAATGCCTACAGGGCAGTGGCAGGCTGCTCCTATCCATCGGGCTTGGCCGCCGCGGAACCATCGGTGCAGCCGCCGCGCTCGGAATGGAGCCCCGGGCTGACTACACCTTCGAGCTCCTAACCTACCGCGAGCCCCGGAGATGGCTGGAGCCGAGAAGGATAGACCCCGGGAGCGTTGTTGAGTACGACTACAGGTACCGCCCACTAACATTCAGCAACTACGACTACGAGAAGGACATCCCCCTGATAGCGCCCCACGGCCATGACCCAGTGCTCTACGGGGTCAGGGGAGAAGACCCCCGCATCCTGCTCCGTGCACTGGAGGAGATAGATGCCGGGGAGGAGCCCAGCCACTGGATGCTGTACAGGAGCAATCAAGCAACCAATGCCCACCTGAAGCCACTCACCGCCAGGCTCGCCAGGCCCTACACCAACCCGGTCCTCGTGCTCCGGCTCATGGGGAAGCCGAGGCGGCTCCCCGGAGGCCACGTCGTAGCCAGGGCAGGCGACCACACGGGAGAGATCACGGTGGCAGCCTACCGAGAGACCATCGGGCTTCGGGAGGCACTCCTAGCACTGGAGCCCGGAGACACGTTCGCCGCCGCCGGGGGCGTCAAGCCGCGCCGGGGAGAACCCACCCTGAACCTCGAGGCAATCATACCGCTCCACGCTGGGCGCCTCCCCCAGGCCTGCTGCAGCTCCTGGTGCCGGGAGCCAGTAGTGCAGCCCCCGCCCCGGAGCCACCACCACCTCGTCAAGCCGCTTGAGAGGTGCCTGGCGCCGCCCAAGCAGCTCCCCCGCCGCGTCAAGCCACTAATTCCACGAGAAGTTACTCTCACGTAAACCACCCCTCCGCTTCCACTCCAGCCCACCACGAGCCCACCGGGCCTGCTCCTCGCCACAGGAGGAGAACCGGCCACACCACCCGGTGCTACCAGCCCCCGGCGGCCACACACCCCCCGGCCTCGCCTCCACAACACGCTCGCCAAGAAGGGGCGCCAGCAACCAACACGCCACGGATATGCAAGACGTGTGTGCACGGCTACTATAACTCAGCAATATGGAGTCTAAAGATGTGTTTGCCTAAACCCGCGAAGAGGCACCAAACCATGTACACCCAGGAGCACAGTACCCCCAGACAATGCTCCACCGGAAACACGGGGGTGCCCCTCCCCCTCACCGGTCAGAGAACACATGAACATATAGGCTGATAAGCTAATCGAATCGTCATACAACCCCTCGCATTCCTCTGGAGCCCACCACCGGCTCCCAGCCCCGCCGAGGCCGGGGAAGAGTCAGCCAGCGGGGAAGGAGTGAAGACCCCCGTCTACCCAGGCACCAGGGGCACCTGGGGAGGCGGCTCCGGGATGGCTAGGAGGCAGAGGAGCAGGAAGAGCAAGGAGGAGAAGGAGAAAGCACGCGACACAAACCCAACAGTGTTCACCGCGGCGGGCCTGCTTGCCTTCAGCGAGGAGGAGGCAGTAATCAAGATACGCCCCGTGCACGTAATCGGCATAACAATAGCCTTCATACTCTCGGTCATACTAGCCACCTTGATATAAGCCGGCAGCCCAGCCGCATCCCGGCCGCAGCGGTGCAGGGCGCCTTGAGGCTCCGCTGCCTACAGGAGGCTATGGCCAGAGGCTTCCTCGACCGTGACGCGGCGCGCGGGGTACACGCGACCCTCGCCTGGCTAGTCGAGGAGGTAGGCGAGCTAGCTGAGGCAGTAATCAAGGGCGACCGGGGCCTAGCGGAGGAGGAGATAGCCGACGTAATAGCCTGGACACTCAGCATAGCCAACCTCCTGGGCGTGGACGCCGAGAAGGCGCTCCAGAGGAAGTACCCAGACCTAACAGGGAAATGCGTAGACCGAGGCGACGAGGGCTAGGCCCTCTTAGCCTCAGCCAGCACCTCGAAGGCCTTCTCCGGGTCCCGCTCCGCAAGCGTGCCCACAACAAGGGCGTCAGCGCCGGCCTCCAGGAGCCTCCTCGCATGCTCACCCGTCCTGACCCCGCCGCCGGCGATCAGGAAGAGCGACTCCCCGCCCCTCCGCGCGGCAGCCACAGCCTCCGGGGGCACGGGCACCGGCGACCCGCTCCCAGCCTCGACGTAGAGGAACCTGAGCCCCATCAGCTCAGCCGCAGCCGCGTAGGCCGCGGCCAGGTAGCTGTTCTCGACGGGCACAGGGAGCGCCCTCCCCACGTGGCCCGCCGCCCCGCCGTGGCCGACTATCAGGTAACCCGTGGGTATCGCCTCGAGGCCCAGCTTCTTCACAATAGGCGCGGCAGCCACCTGGGCGCCGATCAGCCAGTAGGGGTCAAGGCTGTTCAATAGAGTCATGAACAGTATGGCGTCGGCTGAGCGCGCAACGTTGCTCAGCCCACCCGGGAAGATTATCACGGGCAGCCGTATGCCCTCCCCACGGAGCCTGGCCACGTAGGAGTCCACATCGTAGGGCGTGACGTTCAGGCTGCCCCCCACGAGCAGCGCGTCCGCGCCCCCCTCCTCGAACCTCTTCACAACGCTCGGGGGGAGAGGCTTCTCGGGATCCGAGAGGAGGAAGAAGAGACGCTCACCAGCCTCCCGTCTCCTCCTCAGACTCTCCTCCACTCTCCCCATACTCCTCAACTTCCTCACCCTCCTCCCCGGACCCCGACTCGGCGGCGAGCTCGGAGAGGCTAATCTCGCCCCCACCCTCCTTCCTGAACTCCACCTCTATCCTGCCCTCAAGGTACGCGTCAAGGAACTTAGAGTACACGTCCACCGGCTGGAATATCTCCGGCACCCACATCTCGGCGTAGAGGCCGCAGTTACCACACCTAATGATGGCCTTGACCTCGCCCCTCTCGTTCCTCTCCTTCTTCCTTATCTCCACACTCA
>JALUFI010000092.1 GCA_027043685.1 Pyrodictiaceae archaeon | reverse complement strand
TCCCGACCCTCGCCTCGGTCACGGCGTAGCCGCCGCGCA
This sequence comes from Pyrodictiaceae archaeon, assembly GCA_027043685.1. Classification (GTDB taxonomy): domain Archaea; phylum Thermoproteota; class Thermoprotei_A; order Sulfolobales; family Pyrodictiaceae; genus QNYQ01. The sequence goes on along the minus strand of JALUFI010000092.1, from coordinate 4,632 downwards.
GCAGCTCGGCGAGGTCCACGTGGGCCACGGTCCTCTCCCGGGGGAGCACACCCAGGCGCTGGCTAGGGACGAGCACGACCGCCTGGCCACGGTTAAGCTTGGCGACGACGCTGCGCCTGGCGAGCCTCAGTGCGCGTAGCGCGTCCCGGTCACTCACCCCTAGGCGGCGGAGCCACCGATACGCCTCCAGGGGGCTCAGGCTGCTCAAGCCACATGCGCCTCCATGCTATTCCCCTTGGATGTGGCCCCGTATACAGGTACCCGGCGCCGGGCCCCCCTCGAGGAGGTCCACCATGCTGCAGCCCCTCCAGCCCCTGCTGTGGGGCCCCACTACGGCGACGAGGGCAATCGCCTCGGCCCCCCTCTCCTCCGCGGAGCGCGCCAGCGCCTCGGCCGTGGCCTCGTCGGCCGCGACCACGGCGACGCGGTCCTCCTCGCCGATGCTCTCCGGGGCCCGGGCCCCGGGTGCGAGGTGGAGCCTCACGCCCAGCCTCTGGGCGGCGAGCAGCGCCAGCATGGGCGGGGGCTCCTCGGGGGCCAGGATAGCCGTGGGCCTCGCCTGGCGGAGCCTCTCGGCTAGAAGCACCGAGGCCAGGGCGGCAAGCAGGGGGCTCGGCGGGGGCCTCCACGACGCGAGGGGGTGCGAGCCCCTGCCCGCGTGGGGCCAGGTCTCCCTAAGCAGCTCCGCATAGGCCTCGGCCACGCGGTCCGCCACGGTGTTGTGGAAGCAGCTCCTCCTCCCCAGGTGGCACACGTGCCTCTCCGCGTGAGCTACATAGGCGGCGGCGTCGCGGTCGCAGTCGAGGAGTACACGGTAGACGTCTATAACCGAGCCGCTGGAGGCGCCTTTCAGCCATAGGCTCCCCCTGCTCCTCGAGTAGAAGTGGGCCACGCCCGTCTCAGCGGTGAGCCTCAACGCCTCCTCGTCTGCGTAGGCAAGCATCAACGGCTCCCCAGTAACCACGTCGACGACAGTCACCGGGATGAGTCGCCGCTCGGCCCCGCCGCCTCTCTCCCCGTCCATGGCGCTTGTCTACCTCCTGAGGAGCCTGACCCAGTTGCGGAGCACCATTAGGCCGAGACTGCTGCTCCTCTCCGGGTGGAACTGCGTAGCGTAGAGGGGCGGGGCCTCGACCGCGGCGGCGAACCTGGACAAGCCGTAGCCGGAGACGCTGCACACCCATGGCTTCTCGACATCCATGTAGGCGTAGCTGTGGACGAAGTACATGAATGAGCCGGGCTCAACCCCCTCCAGGATGCTGCACCACCTGCCGCCCGGCGCCTCCCACACCCTGCTCCACCCTATGTGGGGGAGCTTCGGCGCGGCGAGCTTCTCCACCCTGCCCGGGAGCAGCGAGAGCCCATAGCTGTGGAGCCCGGCCTCCCTGCTCTCCTCGAACAAGAGCTGCATCCCAAGGCATACGCCGAGGAGCTGTGCACCCATCCGCAGCGCTTCCCGCAGCTCAGCCACGCAGCCATGGAGCCTCCGGGCGGCGGCCTCGTAGGCGCCGACGCCGGGCAGCACAACGCCGTCCCAGCTACCCGGGTCCCGGATACAGTCCACGACAACGGGCTCGGCGCCGGCCCTCCGAAGCCCGCTCGTTATGCTGTAGATGTTGCCGACGCCGTACCTAATGACCGCTACCCTTGGCGCCAACTAGCCCTCGCCTCCAGCTCCCCAACCACGTCGCTTAGCCTGAGCCCCCGGAGCCGGAGCACCACCAGCAGGTGGTAGAGGAGGTCGGCGGCCTCCCTCCTAAGGGCCTCAGTGTCGCCCCTCACGGCCTCGATAACGGTCTCCACGGCCTCCTCTCCCAGCTTCTGGGCCGCGTACTCCACGCCCCTCCTCGCAAGCCTCGCGGTGTAGCTCTCCTCCCCGCCGCTCCTCAGCCTCTCATCGATCACGCGCTCAAGCTCCTCGAGGAAGCACGCCCTGCACTCCAACCCGGAGTTCACCCCTCCTCCTTCCCAAGCCTTGCCCGTAGGCTCTCGGCGTGGAACCGGAACCCCTCCGCCTCGGCGAGCACCACGCCCGCCTCAAGCAACTCCCTCGGGAGCCCATCAAGCGCCGAGGGCTCCACGTAGGCGACGCCCCTCATGAAGTCGTGGACGCCGAGGCCACCCCTCCACCTAGCGGCGCCCCCGGTGGGGAGCACATGGCTAGGCCCATACGCGTAGTCCAGGAGCGCCGGCGGAACCCCGTACGACACAATCCCCGCGGCCGGCGCCCTCTCGACGACCAGGCCCCAGAGGTCGTGGCCGCCGTAGACGACTAGGTGCTCCGCAGCCATCTCGTCCGCGAGCCTCACTGCCTCCACCGCGTCGGCAGCCACCACCGCCACGGCCCGGCCAGCGTCGCCGCCCAGCAGGCTCTTGAGCTCGTCGAGCACCCTCTCCGCGAACCCCTCGTCCCAGGTAAACAGCGCCGAGACGCTGAGAGGCCCGTGCTCAGCCTCAGCAGCCATGTCAAGCGCCACAAGGCGCTCATCGCTCCCCGGGGCAGCGATAACCGCCAGCTCGGTCGGCCCCGCAACCATGTCTATCCCGACATCGCCCTGCACGAGGAGCTTAGCCGCCTGCACATAGGGGCCACCAGGCCCCGCAACCATGTCCACCGGCTCCACAACTCCACCGCCATAGGCCAACAACGCGACGCCCTGCGCGCCGCCGACCGCTAGCACCTCGTCCACGCCCGCGACGTAGGCGGCGGCCAGCATCAATGGGTGCACCGGTGCCCCGCCCCTCCCCCTCCTCGGAGGCGTCGCGACGACGACCCTCGAGGCCCCGGCGGAGCGCGCCGGGATAGCGGTGTGGAGAACCGTGGAGGGATAGGGATGGGCCCCGCCGGGCGCGTAGAGGCCCACGCGGCGCACGGGGAGCCAGCGCAGCCGCGCCCCGGGAACCCAGGCCTCCGGCGGCCGCGTGGAGACATGGTAGCGGCTCAGCGCGGAGGCCGCGACACGGAGCGCCCTACGTACAGCCTCCTCGACCTCCTCGAAGCCCCACTCCATCATGTCCCTGCCGAGCAGCGGCTCCTCCGGCGCCGCGCCGTCGAAGCGGAGACTGTACTCCCGTGCAGCCTCCCAGCCCCTCCGCTTAACGTCCAGCACAACTGGCTTCACCTTCTCAACGTAGTCGAGTATGTTGACCCTGGCCCGCAGCTCCCCGGGCAGCGGCTCGCCGCGGCCAACCCTGAGCAGGAGGAACCTCTCGCCAGCCAAGGCTAGAGCCTCACCTCCACGCCGCGCTCCAAGAGGTACCTCTTCACATCCATCACGCTGTAGACCCCGTAGTGGAATATCCCGGCCGCGAGCGCCGCGTCTGCGCCTGCCAGGGTGAAGGCCTCGAGGAAGTGCCTCGGCTCCCCCGCACCCCCGCTAGCTATGACCGGGATATCGACAGCCTCGACAACGGCCCTCGTGAGTTCAATGTCATACCCCTGCCTCGTCCCGTCCCGGTCGATGCTCGTGAGGAGTATCTCCCCCGCGCCCAGCGAGGCGACGCGACGGGCCCAGTCGACAGCGTCGAGCCCCGTGGGGACGCGGCCCCCAGAGACGTAGACCTCCCAGCCGCTCCGCGTCCGGCCCCTCCCAACCCACTTAGCGTCAATAGCAACCACGACTGCCTGGCTGCCATACTCCTCCGCGGCCCTCGCGACAAGCGAGGGGTCACGGACAGCAGCCGTGTTGACCGAGACCTTGTCGGCGCCACTGTCCAGCATCCGGCCGAAGTCCCGGAGGCTCCTCACCCCACCCCCCACGGTGAACGGTATCGAGACGACCGATGCAGTGTCCCTCACAACGCGGTATAGGGGCTCGCGCTGCTCCGGGGTCGCACTTATATCGAGGAAGACGAGTTCATCAGCCCCCTCCTCCTCGTACCTAGCCGCGAGCTCGACCGGGTCGCCGGCGTCACGGAGGTTGCGGAAACGCACCCCCTTCACGACGCGGCCTGCCTTCACGTCGAGGCAGGGGATTATCCGCCGCGCAGGCTCCGGCAATGCAATAGCCAGACCACCAGGAGCCCACCGCGCTCCTCCGGGGCTTAAAGGCCTTGGCCACCGGCCTCGGGCGCTATGCTGCCCTTCGTGGATACTAGGCGCTCCACGGGAGCCAGTGCAGCCCTAAAAGCCATGCCGAGTGCCTTGAACCCCGCCTCCACGACGTGGTGCTCATTCACCCCCGCCAGGCGCCGCACATGGATAGTGATGAGCGAGGCCGAGGCAAGGCTCTGGACGAAGTGCGGGATGTTCTCGGTAGCCCAGCCCCCGATCATCTCCCTCCGAAGACCCAGCTCTACCCACGCACCAGGCCTGCCAGAGACATCAACCGCGGCGGCAACCAATGCCTCATCCATGGGCACCAGCGCCCACCCGTACCTCGCAACCCTCCAGCCCCGCGCCTCCAGCCACCTCCTCAACGCAGCCCCAATCGCTAGCGCAAGGTCCTCGGACACGTGGTGGTCATCGACACGTCTAAGCTCCTCAACGCTGGCCTCCAGCCTCCACCCCGCGTAGTAGCCAAGGGTCTCAACCATGTGGTCGAGAAACCCGATACCAGTCGCGACCCTTGCATACGGCTCCTCCGCGCCGACGGCGAGGCGGAGCCTTACGCGGGTCTCCCTGGTCTCGCG
>JALUFI010000091.1 GCA_027043685.1 Pyrodictiaceae archaeon | reverse complement strand
TGGTGCTGGTGAGGGCGCCGTTCCAGCCCGGCATATACGAGTCCTACGTGGTGATAAAGGGCGGCAAGGACAACGCCGAGGTACTGGTACCGGTATCCATAGTCGCTGCTAGGAGGATGTCGCCGACGCTGCTCCGGCTCTGGCCCGGCATGTACAAGTGGGTTGACGGCGACGAGCCATACCACATAGCCAGGCTCTTCGGCGCCTTCGACTACACCTGGCGCTACGAGAGCGGCGACTGGCGCAGCATACCCATCTACATACCCAGGTACCTGGTGAACAGGATAACAGCACTAGTGGTTGAGGTCAAGTGGAGCAATGCGACCAACTACAAGTACACAAGCAACCTCGACGCAATGGTGTTCGGCCCCAAGACCGTGTACTACATCGACCCGTTCAGCGGCGACAACAGCACCGGCTACTGGCTCTACCGGGCAGGCAGCTTCAAGGTCGGCGCCAGCCTGCTGGGCGGCGAGCTGAGCGTTGACTTCACGCTATTCTGGGACGATCCGGCGCCCGGTGTATCGAGGTTCGTGGTGCCCGTTGACGGGCCAGGGCTCTACTACATAGTGGTGAGGAACATACAGTTCAGCGGCGAGAAGCCCTACGACGACTACACGCTCACGGTGAGGGTGATAAGCGCCTACCACGTGCCAAGGATAGTCGTGGCGAGGCCTGGCCGCATCGCTCATGCAATGATGCTGATCAGGGGCTACTATGGCCCGTACGTGAAGAGCCTGGAGCTGTTCTATGACAACGAGACCCTGATAGGTGACAGGCTCGGCAGGGTGGAGATGTACTCGCCGAACGCCACCTTCATAGACATGAACGTCACCAGGGAGATGAAGATAGGCTTCGCGAACTTCGGCTTTTACAGAGCAATGCTGCTGTTCAAGGTGTCCAGTGACGCGCCGGTAGGCAGGGGCCAGGTGGTGTACCCGGTGATAGTGATGGCTGGCAACCTGCCGGTCTTCAGCATCGGTGAGATGTGCTGTGGCTCCAAGTACCCGTTCATATGGGACAACATGCTGTGGATAACGGTGCCGCTGAGGGTGCTCAAGTAAGGAGCTGGATGAACGGCGGGGCTTTCCCCCTCTATACGGTTTTTCGGCTCTCCTTTATTCCGGGCTCTCTGCTCCTCGCTGTATGTTAGTTGTTAGCGCCAGCCCCTCGTCTCCTCATCCCTATCCTTACTTTTCCATTTGTCTCTTGAACAGCTCGTCTAGGAGTGCTGCCCTGGCTAGGTCCTCGAGGGCTTCTAGGCGGTCGAGGGCCTCGTAGACCGCTTTCACCGGGTCGGGGTTCTCGCCCACAGCTACTGCTCCGTGGCCCTCCATGACGGCTACGCTGCACTTCCTGAGCGCCTCTGCGGCGGCTGCTGCCAGCTCCTCGGTGCCTGGGGGCAGGGGTGGTATGTGGGAGATGCAGTCTCCTATGTAGTACTTTGCTTCTACGCCGAGTAGGCCTGGGTCTAGGTCTAGGTGGAGCCTCGCCGCCTGCACTGTGGAGGGGTTGTGGGCGTGGAGCACGGCTGTTGCGCGGGGGTTTGCGTGGTAGACTGCGAGGTGGAGGGGTAGCTCGCTGCTCGGCCTGCCCCAGTACCGGTGCCCCGCGGGGGAGACGACGGCTATGCTCATTGGGTCTAGGAGGGGCTTGGCGGCGCCGCTGGGCGTTATGTAGATGAACTCTGTGCCGTCGGGGAGCCTCAGCCTCGCGCTCGCGTTCCCGCCCCGTGTGTTGACGAGGCCCCTCCCGTGGAGCAGCCTCATCGCCTCAGCCAGCGCGCGGCGGATACGGAGCCCAAGTGCCTCGCCCCGGCCAGGCACATAGGCGGCAGCCACCACGGGTCTTCACCGCGCGCCCTCGAAGCCTCCGGGCCCAGGCATCTATACCCGTTGAGCGCCCGGCATCAACAACAATAATAGTGGTGAGGTGCGGCTACGGGTACCCCCTGTGACTTGTGGCAGTATTGCTTCCTCGTTTCCCGTACCGGGGGCAGGCTGGTGGAGTTGCCCGCTATGCGGGAGTCTCTTCTCTTCGGGCACCGTTGGGTTGGCAGTCTATATGTCAGCAAATTCATGGCTATTCGGCGTGCCATGCTAGAGCTTACGCCTCTAACGCTGATTGTAGGCGATGTTGGGTCCGGTAAGTCTTCGCTTCTGGATGCACTAGTACTGGCCTCCTCCGTGCCCGGGATGCGTGACTTGCTTAACAGGAATGTTGCGTGGCATTTGCTGATTCATAGGCTAGCTGCTGATCCCTGTTGGCTTGTACATAAGGATGACTATGCAGGTGCTGTAAGGTTTTGGAGTCGTAGAGGATATCGCAGTATTGAGCTTAGCGCGTTCTGTCCCGAAAAGAAATATGGCTGGAAAGAGGAGATACTGCGCAGAAGGATCAAAGAAATATATGAGAGAGTTATTAACATGCTCTATGATAGTGGTGTGTTGGAGGCATGCCTAGAGCCACTGATACGCAGTAGCGTGTTTGACGAAGTGGCTGCGAGGGTGTCGGTGGAGGATGTGGTTGATAAGCTTAAGGGCTCTAGGGGCGGCACTCGTGGTATAGTAGAAACTCGCATCAGAACGATACTCGGTAGGATCTCCGAGACCTCTGTGGTTGCCGAGATAACGTTTAAGAGACATTTGAAGCCTCGGGCTTCTTCGAGGGGACTCCTACTCTTTCCTCCGGCTGGACGCAATTTATCGCGGCTGTTGGAGAGAGCTAAGGAAGGTTTTGTAAGACATATGTTGCATTGGTATAGGCAAGCGACTTGCGGTTATCATTGCGACTCGTCTAGGTTTGTGGTGCCTCTGCGCGACGCAGTGAAGCAAGTAGCCGAGTGTGTTGCTGCGGAAATAGAAACAGCTATCTTGAAGGCGCTCTATGCAGAGTATGACATACCTACTTATCGTCCTGAGCCTGTCCTCTACATTTCCTCTTCTCTCTACTCTTTGGGCAGCTCGGAGTATGTGGCTGCAGTGCTGGGTGCTTTTAGAGACCAGGGCTTGCTTTCCGGCTTTATAGACAAACTTATTGAGGCAGCCGTAATGGCTGACCTGGATATAGATGATATAATGTTTGAGAATGGTTCCTTATTTCTCTGCGTTGATGGGCGGCGGGTTCCCTTATCGCTGTTGGGCGACGGTACAGCAAGGATGGTGATGCTTCTAGCAGGTCTTGTAGCTGCACAGTATGGTGTATTACTTGTTATTGATGAACCGTGTGCCTTCCTGGGCTCGGAACTCGCTGAGAAATTTGCTAACGTAGTTATCGGATCTATCCCGGAGATTGCAGGGGCTGGCGGAGCGGTAGTCATGTCTACTAAGAACCTGAGCCTGGTCGAGACGTTGGCTGTTAAGTCGCAGACGCTTTACGATGAACGGCTTGCTAGCGCTATATACATGCATAAGGGTCGCGTCGTTGATGTCTCCAGCGGCTCAGGTATGGTTGAGCATGCTAGGAGAGTTCTTGACGAGGCTTAGTGTGCGGTCAAGCATTTTCCGTTGGCTGTTTTACTGAAGATATTCCGTATTGCTGTCCGCAATGTCGCTGTGATGTCGCGTAGTATTTCAATGCTGGAGTTCTGGTTGCTAGCCCCCTGGGTGGGTGCCAGCTATGCCGGGCTTCATGGCTGTGTTTCACTGGATGTTTGCGGGCATTGTGCTGCTCGTTGAGCTTGTTATCGCGACTGCCGCGGCCTGGTACGTGTACAATGACTCCTCTAAGCGGTACCCGGAGGATAGCCCTGCGCCGGTAGTGTGGGCTGTGGTGATGTTCTTCGCTTTCCTTGCGGGGCTTGTGCCGGGGCTGGTGCTGCTCCTGCTCTACCTGCTCGTGCGGCCGCCTCGGAGGAGGCTATGAAGAGAAGGGGGGCTCGGGTGGATCGAGGTTCTTCACGGGGCCTTCATTCCGGGGCCTCTGTGCAGGCTACAGTCCTCACGGCCCCGTCTTGTCTGGCCTGGGGCTGGCTGGGGGTTATCGGTGCTAGGCTTCGCTTAGTGCTAGGCCTGGGCCGTGTTTCTGCGTGGCAAGTGTCGTTGGTGTCTGTGTGCGGGCTACTGCTAGGCGTAGCTCTTCTAGTAGGGGCTGTATGCTTCTGAACTGGATGCCCATTGTCTGTCTCGCCTCCTCTATGACTGCTAGTAGTTCCTCGGCGCCGTTGGGCTTGACTATGATGTCGCTCAGGGTGGGGGGTTCTAGGCGGTGGCCGCAGCGGGGGCACATGCCTCCGTACTGGCTTATGAGCTCGGAGGGGGTTAGGACGCCGCGGCTGTTCTGGCCTACTTTGACGAACACGTCTAGGATGAAGCCGCATACCTTGCAGCGGTAGACTACGGGCACGGGAGGGGCACCCGGGGGGGCGGTAGTATTGGGCCGGTGCCCCGGTATCCCCTCCGGGCCATGCGCGTCCCCCACATTTCCGGGCGGCGTGAAGGCTGTGGCGAGGGGAGCCCGGGTATCCCCCTGGCCCGGTACTACGTGGTTCTCAATGCTCCGCTCCTGTGCCGCACCGTAGTATTCCAAACTATTAATAATGTATAATCGGGTCTGCCCCCAGCACACCCACCAAGCGCCGCGGGGCGAGAACGACGCGACGCGGGCCGTTGAGGCAACCGCCGGCGCCACGTCACCCGCCGGGGCTAGCCCCCCAGCCACGGAACGCGTCCCAGCCCCCC
>JALUFI010000090.1 GCA_027043685.1 Pyrodictiaceae archaeon | reverse complement strand
CCCCGAGGACAGTGGAGCCCGCGTTGAAGAACCCCATCACCCTCTCCGTGCCGGAGAGAACCTGGGGCAGGGCCTCGAGCACAGCGGCCGCGGGGCCCGGGACGCCGCGCTCCCCGAACCCGCCCCAGCCGCCAACATAGTCCACGCCCACCCGGGCCGCTGCCCGGTCAGCCGCAGCCGCGGCCTCAGCCACAGCCTCGACCGCCTTGCCGCGGGGCAGGTGGGCGACGAGCAGCTCCACCGGCGAGAGGGCTACGCGGAGAGTGGTGACCGGTACCCCCAGCTCCCCGCTCACCGCGTCAACGGCCTCCCGCAGCCTCCTCCCGTGCTCCTCAACCAGCGCCTCGATGCAGGAGGCCACGTCCCCGGGGCCGCCGCGGCCGCAGCCCCTGGAGTCGAGGCTCAGGGTGACGCTCCTCACGTCGAGGCTACGGTACCGGAGCATCTCGACTACTTCCGCTATCTCGCCGAGCCCGTACAGCGGCCTCCCAGCCGACAAGGAGGCTCAGCCCCTCTAGGGCCTCTCCATGTACCTTACCGTCTCGAGGCTGTGGACGCTCACCTCGACCCCGAGCCTCCCTGCCTCCTCCTCGAGGAGCCTCCGGAGCTCCGAGACACCCACGGTGGCCTCCCCGAGGTCCACTATCATAGCCATAGTGAAGACTCCCCTCATGACAGTCTGGCTTATGTCGAGGATGTTCGCGTTGACCCTGGCCAGCACCCCGGCTATCCCAGCCACTATCCCGGGGCGGTCACGGCCGTGGACGAAGACGGCGACGTAGCGGCCCCCGCCGGGCAAGAGAGGCGCCCCTCCTCCACTTGGCCGTGGCCCCGCGGCGGCGCCGGGTCTTCTGCATTCATGTCCACCGCTCCGCCTAAGACCCTGGAGCCCCGGGGGACACCGGGCACGGTGCGTGGCGCCATGGCTCTGCGCGTGGGCCCCGCAGCTGAGGGGGTTGACGCGGTAGCCTACGTTGCTGGCAAGAAGGAGGGCCTCGACTGGCTCCGCGAGAAGGCCGGCAAGGCGGCCAGGCTCGTGGTTGAGCTAGGGGACTTCCGCGGGGAGGCCGAGGAGACCGTCCTGGTGTACCGCGAGGAGGTGCCCCACCGCCTGGTCCTCGCCGGCGCCGGCGGCGACGAGTGGTACGGCGACGCCGAGAGGCTCCGCGTCGGCGTCGCGGCCGCGGTGCGCGCAGCCAGGAGGATAAAGAACGTGAAGAGCCTCGGCGTAGTCGTTGACCCCCGGCTCGTGGCCGCGGCGGCAGGGGCCGGGGGAGGCGAGACCTGGGCCTGGGAGCAGGCCCTCGTCGCGGCGGACATGGCTAACTACGTGTACAGCCTCCGCTCCAAGACAGAGAAGCCCCACACCCTCGACGAGATAGTGGTGGAGGCCCCGAGCGAGGAGCCGCTCCGCACGGCGAAGGCGATAGCCGAGGCGGTGAGGATAGCCAGGGACATAGCCAACGCGCCCCCGGAGAGGATGAACCCGGAGAGGCTCGAGGAGAAGGCAAGGGAGATAGCCAAGAGCTACGGCCTCGACATAACCGTGCTGCACAGGGGCGAGCTGGAGAGCCTCGGCATGGGCGGGATACTGGGCGTCGGCAAGGGCAGCGACGTGGAGCCCAGGCTCATAATCCTCCGCTACAGCGGCGGCCCCAGGAGGGTCGCTGTCGTAGGCAAGGCGGTCACCTTCGACTCCGGCGGCCTCGACCTCAAGCCCCCGCAGTACATGCTTGAGATGAAGTTCGACAAGAGCGGCGGCGCGGCAGCGATAGGCGCGGTCGTGGCTGCGGCCGCGCTCCGCCTCCCCTTCGAGGTCGTGGCCCTCGTGCCGGCGGTGGAGAACCTGCCGAGCGGGAGGAGCTACAAGCCCCTAGACGTCCTCGACATGTACAACGGCCTGACCGTCGAGGTAGGCAACACGGACGCGGAGGGCCGCCTGATACTCGCGGACGCCCTCGCCTACGCGGCCGAGAAGTACAAGCCAGAGCTAATGATAGACATGGCTACGCTGACGGGCGCCGCCGTGGTGGCCCTCGGCAACCACGCGGCCGCGCTCATGGGCAACAACGAGGACCTGGTGAAGGCCGTGGAGGAGGCTGCGTGGCGCGCAGGCGAGCCGGCCTGGAGGCTCCCCATGTGGCCCGTCTACGCCAAGCAGCTGGAGAGCAAGACAGCGGACACCAACAACATAGGCGGCCGCTGGGCGGGAGCGATAACCGCTGCCAAGTTCCTGGAGAAGTTCGTCGGCGACACCCCCTGGGCCCACCTAGATATAGCGGGCGTGGCCTGGGTGCAGGAGAACGGCCCCAAGAAGCCCTACTACGAGCACGGCGCCACCGGCTGGGGCGTCCGCACCTTCGTGGAGCTGCTCCGGGCCCGGGCCAAGGCCTAGCTCTTTTCCCTCCCACGGGCCATGTAGAGCCTCATAACGATTATCATGGTCAGCAGCATCACCACAGGCCCCGCTATCACCGCCCCAGCGCCAGCGTCGGCGCCGAAGGCGGCGAGCGCCAGCGCCGTCCCAAGAGCACCGTTCGCCGAGGCCGCGAACACCAAGGCGACCTCCTCCCTCCTGCCCAGCCCCGCGGCCATTGAGACGAGCTTGGCGACAAGGAACCTCGCGGCAGTGAACGCGAATATCAGTAGAACCGCCTCCGCGACGGCCGAGGCAAGCGCCACGATCTTGGGCGCCGCTACACCGAACACTACGCCGACTAGCCAGTAGAGCGCAGCGCAGGATAACACTGCGAGCCTCTGGTTAAGGAGGGCCAGCTCCTCCCGGGCCTCCACCGGGCTCTCCGCGGCCCGGATCACCAGTCTCCGCAGCGCCTGCCCCACTGCGAACGGCGCCGCTATGTAGAGCACGATGCTCTTCACCAGGGGCCACACAGGCACATGGACAACCCTGTGCAGCATCGCGGCAGCGTAGGCCGGTAACGCCACCGGAGCGAGTGCGAAGGTCGAAACCACGCTCAGCACGCTGAGTTCCACGTCTCCGCCAGCCATGGCGGTGAAGGCGGGCGCGGGCATCGCTACGGGGGACAGCTCCACAATCACTACGCCGAGGAGGAGGCTGAGCGTCTCGGCGGGGAGCAGTAGCCTCCAGGCGGCCACCAGGCCGAGCGTGATGAGGGGTGCGGCCACGAGGTATAGGAGGAGGACGAGGGCGAGGAACCGGGCCCTCCTGCCGTGCCCGCTCCTCAGCGCGGAGACATCGATGCTATACATGGGCTGGAGCAGCATTAAGAACATGGCTATCGGTAGCGTGGAGCGAAGAGCCATAAACACGTCATGGATTAAAAGGCCCAAAGGGATACAGAGAGCCAGCTCAGCCAACACTATCTCGAGAACCTTGGTTCTCAGTAGCCTGCCGAGCCCCGTCAAGCCCCTTACACCGCGGCGTGGCAGGCCCAGCACCAGGGAAGAAATAGCATCAACCCCTTCATTTTAATTCATTTAAGCGTAACTAAGGATTATTACGAGAATCGGGCTTGAAAGAAGGGATGGGTATCTAGCCTAGGCCGAGGGCCTCAAGCAGCACAGCCACCGGTTCATCCAGTCTCAAGACACGGCCCCCGGCCTCGAGCCTCAGCTCCGGGACCAGGCCCTGGCTCTCCATGAGGCCGAGGACGAGCAGCGCCTGGTGCACCGCGTAGTAGAGCCGCGAGAGTCTCCGGGGCTCCCGCTCGGCCCCGCTCCAGCTCTGCCGAAGCGGGTTATGGTACACTTTAGCGGCCTCGGCGAGCCTGGAGGCTGGATGGCTCCTCCAGTACCTGTAGGCACCATCGTCTGCTGTCGCGAGCACGGCGTCCTGGAGGATGAATGGGTCCGTCTTCGGTATCGCTGTGTCGCATGGCCCAGGCGGCGTGGGCACCACGGGGGCGCCGGAGCCGAGGATGTCAAGGAGCCCTAGGTAGGCGAGAGCGACGACGAGGTCCCTGCCGCTCTGCAGCTTTCCATGCTTCACGGCCTCCGCTAGACTCCTCTCAACCTCCCCAATGGCACACTCCGGGACAGCGAGCGGCAGCCCCTCCCAGCGCAGCAGGTGGGCCCCATAGTAGAGAAGGTTGGTGTCAAGTATGACGAGCCTTCTTCCCCCGGCGAGTGTTTTCTCAACCCCCTCCGTGGCTAGCTCGGAGAGCCCGGTCCACGCCGCCACCGTGTTGCCCTCTCTCTGCAGCGCGTCTCCGAGCCGGAACCCGGTGAAGGCCTCCAGCAGCCTCTCAGCCAGCCTTGCCACCGATGAGGGCTCCGAGAACCGGGCTTCGCCGACGAGGCGGCCCTCAACCCACACCCGGAGCGGGGCCGAGGCCGTGTAAGCGTTCAGCCTCCTCGCGAGCTCCGCCACCGCGCAGCGCAGCGGGGGAAGCCTCCCAGGAATCAGCGCCGAGCCACCGCACTCGCCGCGGAGAGGAGGCGCCCTAGCGGCGGCAGCCCCGACACCCCTGCCCCCGCCAACGGGCTCCACGGGGCCGAGGACGTGGACCGGCTCCAGGGCAGCCGGCGTGTAGGGGTAGACCAGGCCGCTCCATGCCCCGAAGAAGAAGTGCACATGGACCAGCGAGGCCCTGCAGCCCCGCTCCCCCAGCCCAGCAGCAGCGAGGCCGAGAACCGAGGCAAGCCACCGGCTAGCACCCGAGACGAGTAGCAAAGCCTCGCCATCCCCGCAGCGCTCAGCGACAACCC
>JALUFI010000089.1 GCA_027043685.1 Pyrodictiaceae archaeon | reverse complement strand
GGGCTCCGGGCCCTGCCCCGCGGCGTAGACGAGGTCCTACTGGTCTATGGCGACCTCTTCTTCTCCCCCGGGTTGCTCGAGGCCCTCGTCTCCCGGGGCGCGCCGGCTCTGGCCGCTGTGCCCAGCAGCGAGCCCTGGAACTACGGCGTGGTCGAGGTTGACGGGAATGGCTGCCTCCGGCGGCTCCGGGAGAAGCCGGTGGATGCGGAGCCGGGGTCACTGGTCAACACGGGGGTCTACCTCCTCCCCCGCGCCGAGCTAGAGGAGGCCCTCGAGGCCATCCGGCCGAGCCCCAGGGGCGAGCTGGAGCTGACGGACGCCGTCGCGGCCCTCGCCGAGAGGCTCTGCGTGGGCGTAGTCCACGGGGACTGGGCGTGGATGGACGTGGGGAGGCCCTGGGACCTCCTAAGGGCCTACCACGTCGTCCTAGAGGAGAAGCTCGGAGGCAGAGACGAGCCCCTCGTGGAGGGCGAGGCCTCGCCCAGCGCGGAGCTACGCGGCCCAGTCTACGTCGCCCCAGGCGCCACAGTCCACGGCCACACGGTGGTTGAGGGCCCGGCCTGGATAGAGGGCGAGGCGGGGCCGCTGGCGAGGCTCCGGCCAGGCAGCTTCCTCCTAAGAGGCTCCCGCGCCGGGGCACACACAGAGGTCAAGAACTCGATACTAATGGAGGACGCGAGGGCCCCGCACCTCAACTACGTCGGAGACAGCGTCGTAGGCGAGGAGGCGAACCTCGGCGCCGGCACCGTCACGGCCAACCTCCGCTTCGACCACGCCACGGTAAGGGTGAGGCTCAAGGGCCGCCCAGTGGACACGGGGCTCCGGAAGCTCGGCGCAATAATCGGCGGCCACGCCCAGACCGGGGTAAACGTCTCCACGCTCCCCGGGACAAGGATAGGCGCCTACAGCTGGATACACCCAGGCACAGTGATCGGCGGCGACGTGCCGGACTGCGTCTACGCCCGGCCAGGCCCCAGGGGCCTGGAGCTCAGGAGCCTCCGGGGCCGCGTGGAGTGCCCGCCCTGGCTCACGGAGACAAAGTAAACCCCCGTGGAAGAGCGCCTGGGGGTAGACGGAGGGTTCCCCGGGCCTTGCCCATGTTCCCGGTTGACGCGAGCGACTGGAAGCTGATAGGCCGGGACAAGGTATCCGCGATAGGCCTCGGCACCTGGGCGATTAGGAGCTACCGGGCCGCCGAGGAGGTCCTCGTCGAGGCTATTGAGACGGGCCTAGTCAACCTCATAGACACCGCGGAGATGTACGGGGACGGCCTCGCCGAGGAGATGGTAGGCAGGGTCCTGCGCCGCGTCGGCCGCGACCGGGTCTTCGTGACCACTAAGATGCTGCCCTACAGGCTCCGCAGCCTCGAGGAGATAGACCAGGCTGCGAGGGCCAGCCTCCGCCGCCTAGGCGTGAGCCAGGTTGACCTCTTCCTCATCCACTGGCCCGCCCACGGGATACCCATAGCCGAGCAGGTCAGGAGGTTCGAGAAGGTGGTCATCGGCAAGGGCTACGCCAGGTACATAGGAGTAAGCAACTTCGACAAGGAGGAGCTACTGGAGGCCATACACGCCACCGCCTCCGCAGAGATAGTCGTGGACCAGGTGCACTACAGCGTGCTCCACCGCTGGCCCGAGGCCAGCAGCCTGCTCAAGACCGCGATAGAGAACAACGTGACCATCCAGGCCTACACGCCCCTCGAGAGGGGCGCGGTGGCGAGGCACCCCAGGCTGCGCGAGATAGCAGAGAGGCTCGGCAAGACACCGGTCCAGGTCGCCCTCAACTACCTCATCTCCCGGCCCAGGGTCGTGGCTATACCGAAGACGGAGAACAGGGAGCACCTACGCGAGATACTCGGCGCCCTAGGCTGGCGCCTCCCAGCCGAGGTGATAGAGGAGCTGGAGAGCCTCTAGAGGGGCTCCACGGGGACAAGCAGCCTCCCCAGCCCCGGCGCCTCCACCCACTCCACCCTGACCCCAAACACCTCCCCCACCACGCGGGGCGTCAACGCCTCCCCGGGAGCCCCATCAGCGACGACACGGCCCCCGCTCATGACCACGACGCGGTCCGCGTAGAGCCCTGCCAGCACGAAGTCATGGGTAGCCACTACGACGGCGGTGCCCCTCCCCGCCTCGCCACGCAGCGCCCGGTACACGAGCAGCCTGCCACGGATATCCTGGAAGCTCGTCGGCTCATCCACGAGCAGCACCGGGGCGCCGCGCACCAAGCCATGTGCCAGCGAGGCCCTCTGCGCCTCCCCGCTGCTCAGCTCCCCCACCCTCCTAGCGGCGAGCCCCAGCGCCTCCAGCCCGGCTAGCGCCCTCCTAGCGGCCTCGATGTCGGCCCCGAGGGGCGTGGAGCGGAGCCCGCCCCAGAGCGGGTACCTGCCAGCGGCCACGTACTCCTCCACGAGCTGGCCCAGGCCACGCGGCGCCGAGGCCGGGACATAGGCGACGAGCCTAGCCCTGTCCCTCGGCCCCAGGCCGCTGAGCCTCCGGCCACAGGCCTCCACCACGCCCTCCAAGGGCTCCAGGAGCCCAGCCAGGAGCCTCAGCAGCGTAGTCTTCCCAGACCCGTTGGGCCCGACAACCGCCGTCACCCTGCCCGGCTCGGCCCGCATAGAGACACTCCTCACCACGACACGGCCCCTGTAGCCCCCCGTGACGCCGCGCGCCACGAGCCCACCAGGGCACCCATCGGCCCCCAAGATCGCGCCACCCCTCCTCCACCCGGGGCTACAGGGGCTCCCCGCCCGCGGCCCCACGGGCGGCGAGGTAGGCGAGGAAGATGCCGCCGACGAGGCTCGTCGCGGTCCCGGCCGGCAGCTCCCCGAGGCTCAGCAGTGGCGCAGCCAGCCTGGCAGCCGTGTCGGCTGCGAGAGTCACCGCGGCCCCCAGCACCGCGGAGGCGGGAACGCTCCTAGCCGGGTGGCCCCCAACCAGGCCACGGGCAGCAGCCGGGGCTATGAGGCCCACGAAGCCCACCAGGCCAGCCACGTAGATAGCCGCGGCAGTCGCGGCGGCGGCCAGCAGCGTCGCGGCCAGCCTCGCCAGGGGCGGCGAGACGCCGGCTGCGGCGGCGACCTCGTCCCCGTAGCTGAGGAGGTCTAGGCGCCCCAGGAGCGGCAGCGACGCGGCCACAAGCACCACCGAGGACACCGCGGCCACCACGGCGTCGCCGCGGGTGGCGTAGGCGAAGGTGCCGAGGAGCAGCTCGGCCCCCAGTATGCCGATACGGGACTCTACGAGGATGAGGAGCAGGCCCGCGAGCCCCGTCAGCGCGGACGACACGGCTATCCCGGCGACCACGAGCCCCGCGCCGCTCAGCCCCCCACGGTAAGCAATAGCCATCGTCACCCAGTACGCGGCGAGCGCCCCAAGCGAGGCAACCAGCAGTCCAAGCCCTGGAGGCGGGGGAGTACCCAGCGCAAGCGTCAACGCGGCGGCCGCGACCAGCGCTCCCTGGGGCAGGCCGAGGATACTAGGCGCAGCCAACGGGTTGGATACCGAGTACTGGATGAGGGCCCCAGCCAGGCCCAGGAGCGCGCCGACCCCAGCAGCGGCGAGGCTACGATAGACACGGAGCCACGCAATGAGGTCGAGAGGGCCAATCGGAGGCGGTGCCCGGAGCCCAGCCGGGCCCACGGAGACACTCACAGCGAACAACACGGCGACCAGGAGAACCGAGAACAAAAACCCGTGCAGGCCACGGGCAGACACCGCCGGGCACCCGCAGACAGCGCCTCAGCCCTTCATCGACGTAAGCTCCGCTAGGCACACGTAGCCCTCAAGCCCCTTAGGCGCCGGCACCCTGTCCGGGTGCAGTATGTGAGCCAGCAGCCACGCCGCCAGCACCGCCCTGGGCGAGGGCCTGTTCAGCGCGTTGTCCGCGTCACCGTAGACCACGCACACGTGTCCCTCCTTGAAAGCCTTGGTCTCGTTGAGCGGTGTCGCCCTCAGCCTCTCAAGCATCTCGAGAGCAGCCTTCCTGCCACCCATAGTGGTCGCTACTATGTAGTCGGGCTTCGCCGCCAGCACCTGCTCATAGCTCACCATCTGCCAGCGGTACAGGTTGTGGAACGCGTTCACAGCGCCCGCGGTCGATATTATCGTGTCCTGGAAGGTGCCGCCGCCGGCCACCCAGGCCCCGTTGGCCTGCACCCAGACAAGCAGCGCCACCCTCGGCCTAGTGACGTTGACCAGCTCCCTGCTGAGGTTCCCCAGCACCCCCTCCATCCAGGCTATCACGTGGTCCGCGGCTGTCTCGTTGCCCAGCAGCTCCCCTATGGCACGGACATCCCACTCTATGTCGCTCCACGTCCTCGACATGTCGCAGCGGAGGAAGAAGACCCGGAGCCCCTCCTGCGTCAGGAGCCTCGCCAGCCTCTCCTGGTTAGGTACGCCCGCGCAGCCCAGCACCAGGTCCGGCTTGGCCTCGAGTATCTTCTCGGGGCTCGGGTTCCAGTAGCCGCCGACAACGGTTACATTCTTCGGGACTCCCTTTACGCTGAGGGAGTACTTGTCCACGCCTACGAGGCGGTTGCAGAGCCCCATCATGCACACGGTCTCGGTTATCGATGGTGCGAGGCTGACCACGCGGTGCGCCGGCTTCTCGAGCACAATGGTCCTGCCCAGAGCGTCTACAAGCACTATCTTCGTAGAAGTGGCTGTCACCGTGGCCGTGTGGACAGCGGTGACGGTGGTAGCCG
>JALUFI010000088.1 GCA_027043685.1 Pyrodictiaceae archaeon | reverse complement strand
GACGGCTACTTGGCGGAGGCGTTCTTCCTCGTCCCCGGCGTGAAGGCGGTCGAGTTCGGCTCGGGGGCTAGGCTCGCCTCAATGACCGGGGCGGAGGCGATGGACAGGCTGGTGTTCGACGAGGATACTGGCGGGCTGCGCTGGGAGCCTGGCCACGGGGGCGGGGTGCTGGGCGGCCTCTCCACCGGCGACCTCGTCCGGGCCCGTGTGACGCTGAAGCCCACGTCCACGATATGGGTGCCGGGGGAGACGATTGACTGGAGGGGGCTGCGGCCGGCGGAGATACGGGGCCGGGGGCGCCACGACCCCGCGATAGCTATCCGCGCGGTGCCCGCCCTGGAGGCGGCCGCAGCCATAGCCGTGGCTGACGCGCTGCTCGCCTGGCTGCCCTACAGGCTGGGGCACTACCTCCGCCTCGAGAGGGGGCTGGGCGGCGGTGGCGAGTGAACCCGTGGTCGCGGTTGTTGGGCCCGGCGCCGTGGGCTCCGTTGTCGCCGCCGCGCTGGCCTCCCGGGGCGTAAGCGTCTACCTCGTGGGCAGGGAGAGGGCCGGGTGCCGCGCCGGGAGGCTCCGCGTCCAGGGGCTCGGCGAGGCCGTGGTCACCAGGTGCGGCTGGGGCCCCGGTGCCCGGGGGCTCCGGCCCGGCGTCGTGGTCTACGCGACCAAGGCCTATGACCTTGCGGCCGCGGTGGAGGAGTCACTGCGGGCCGGGTGGCGGCCGGGACTCGTGGTCAGCCTCCAGAACGGGCTCGGGGGTCTCGAGCTCCTCGAGGAGGTGTTCGGCGCTGAGCGGGCCGCGGCGGGGGTCGTGTTGTTCGGCGCCTACCGCTCCGGGGGCTCCGTGGTGCTGGCGGCGCCGGGGAGGATTCTCCTGGGGTGCCGCCGGCCGCCCTGCAGCCCGCTGCTGGGCTGGCTCGCAGACGCGGTGGGGAGGGGCGGCCCGGTTGCCGCGGAGTACGTGGGCTTCGTCGAGCCCTGGAGATGGATGAAGCTGGCCGTCAACGCGGCCATTAACCCGGTTACTGTGCTGGCCTGGGCGCCTAACCGGGTGGTGGTGGAGGACCCCTGGGCCCGTGGCCTCGCGGAGGCCCTTGCCTCCGAGGCCGGCAGGGCGGCCGAGGCGGCTGGCGTCCCCCTTCCAGGCGACCCGGTGGGGGAGGCTCTCCGCGTCGCGGAGGCGACGGGGGCCAACTGTAGCTCCATGCTCCAGGACGCGGCGGCGGGGAGGCCGACCGAGATAGCCTATATCAATGGAGCCGTGGCTGCGGCTGCGAGGCGCATGGGGGGCAGGGCCCCCGTCAACGAGGCGGTTGAGGCGGCTGTGAGGCTGGTGCTGCCATGGGTGAAGGGGAGAGGGTTACCGTGCGCACCCTCCTCCGGATGAAGCGCCGCGGCGAGAAGATAGTCATGGTCACCGCGTACGACACGCCCACCGCCCGGCTCGTCGACGAGGCCGGCGTGGACGTCATCCTGGTCGGGGACTCGCTGGGCATGGTCGTGCTGGGGCTTCCCTCCACCCTCCAGGTGACCATGGACGACATGGTCCGCCACACCGCCGCGGTCGCCCGCGCCGAGCCCAGGGCGATGATAGTCGGCGACATGCCGTTCATGAGCTACGAGGCCAGCGTATCCGAGGCGGTGAGGAACGCTGGCCGCCTCCTCTCCGCGGGCGCCGACGCGGTTAAGATAGAGGGCGGGGGCAGCTACAGCGACGTGATAAAGGCATTGACCAGGGCCGGGATACCCGTGATGGCGCACGTGGGGCTGACGCCGCAGAAGCACAAACTCCTCGGAGGCTACCGCCTCATAGGCAAGAGGGCCGAGGAGGCCCGGGAGGTCATAGAGGAGGCCCTGGGCGCTGAGGAGGCGGGCGCCTTCGCGGTAGTGATAGAGTTCACCGCCTGGGAGGTGGCGAGGAAGATAACGGAGAAGCTAAGCATACCCACGATATGCATCGGGAGCGGCCCCTACTGCGACGGCCAGGTCCTCGTCATCCACGACCTCCTCGGCCTAACCCCGTCGCCGCCACCCTTCGCCAAGAGGTACGCCGACGTTGCATCGGTGATCCGGGAGGCTGTGAGGCGCTACGCCGAGGAGGTGCGCGGCGGCGCCTTCCCCGGCCCCGAGCACTACTGGGGCATGAAGCAGGGGGAGGCGGAGAGGCTAGAGGAGATGCTCAGCGGCGGCAAACCCACTCCTCGAGGAAGCAGCGCCGAGCGGGGCCAAGACTAGCGGAGACATACATCCACGCCACAACCACGCCACCCTCCTCCATCTCCACCTCCACCCTCCTCCTCTCGTAGAGCCCGCCCTCGTAGCGGTCAAGCCTCGCCAGCACCGAGGCCGGGACACGGTACACCTCGCCCACAACCCTGCACCCAGCGGGCGCCTCCACGGCCACGGGGTAGCGGCCCTCGGCTAGCAGTGTGTAGCCCCAGGCAACCCCCCGGCCCATGTACACCGCTGGCCTCAACAAGCCGTGGGCGCTGCAGCCCCGCTTCAGCGTCCCATAGACGAGTACAAGGTGCCCATGCCTGGCCGTCAACGGGGCCCGCCTCCCCGGGGGCGCGGGGGGAGGACACGCGGCAACAATGACATGTAATCGATATAGGGCCTGCTCTTCATCGACTATAGTCGGTAGTACCGTTTCTGCGGGGTGGATTAGGGCATGGCGTCTGGCGAGAGGTGTGCAGCGGTTCTCGGCACGGGTAGGATGGGCTCCGCCATGGCTAGGAGGCTTGCTGCCGCCGGGTTCCGTGTCTACCTCTGGAACCGTACTCTCGGCAAGGCGGAGGTGCTTGCCGCCGAGATAGGTGGCGTCGCGGTTGAGGAGCCGAGGGCCGCGGCTGAGAGGTGCAAGAGGGTGCACCTCGTCGTGTCGGATGATGAGGCGGTTTACGATGTGCTCACGGGGCTCGGGGGCCTCGTCGCCGGCGGTAAGGGGCTGGAGGGCGTCCGCGTCTACAACCATGTCACGATGACGCCGCGGGGCAGCCTCGAGGCGATGAGGCTTGTTGAGCGCGCCGGCGGCGTCTACGTGGAGGCCCCGGTGGCGGGTAACCCGGGGAACGCGCTGGAGGGCCGCCTGGTCATCCTCTGCGCCTCCCGCCTCGGAGAGGGGGTCTGCAGGGACGAGGCCCTGGAGGCCCTGGGGACGCCGGTGTACCTGGGCGAGCCCCCGGTGGCTGCCGCGGCGAAGCTCGGCTTCAACATATTCTTCCTGGGCGTGGTAACCGCTATGGGCGAGGCGTTGGCGCTCGCCGAGTCATACGGGCTTGACGCTGACAGGTTCCTGGGGGAGGTTATCGGGAGGACGTGGCTCCGCCAGATAGTGGAGAGGTACGGCGCCAGGATAAAGCCGCGGGGCGAGGCCAGCTTCGCCGCGAGGCTCGCCGGCAAGGACGCTAGGTACGCGGCGAGGGCGCTGCAGGAGAGGGGTGTGCCGGGCTTCCTCGCCTCCGCCGTCGCCTCCTACTACGCGCTCATGAGCCACGAGGGCTACGGCGACGAGGACTACCCAGCGATAGCCGGGTTCCTGGCGGAGTACGCGAGGAGGAGCAGGGAGCCCCGCAGCCCCGCCTAGGCGGGAAGCCCTCAATTATATAATTACATAAGCCCCGGGTAGCCCGTTGATGTGCTTTGTTTTGATTATCTTTGATTCTTCCCTGGTCTACCAGTATACCCAAATGGAGAAAAAGAGCCGGCCTAGGGGTGCCAGGGGGCTGGCTGGGAGCCGTGGCGCGCGTGGTTGGCCTGCCTAGGCTGCAGCAGCTATACCGGCGCTTCGTGGGCCTCGACATAGATAAGGCGAAGGCCTCACTGATACTCGACGTCGCGGAGAAGAAGCTGATTGACTTATTCGAGGTGGCCGCGGAGAGGGCCAGGATGGAGGGCAGGGAGGAGGTCAAGCTCCGCGACCTCCCCCTAACCAAGGGGCTGAGGGAGACCATGGAGAGGTATGAGAGGGAGAGGGAGAAGCTCCAGGACCCCCGCCTCGACCCAGCCCCGATAGTGGAGGTGCTGGAGCGCCCCCTCTCTGGGCTCTCTATGGACGAGGAGCTGCGCGAGAAGCTGCCAGTGATAACAGCCACCGTGCTACTCCTCATAGGATACATAATCAAGCACGTGGACCCCGGCGCGAGGAAGCCCAGCAAGGAGGACATAGAGAGGGCGAAGAGGATACTCGACCTAACCCTCTAGAGTTCCCGGCCCGCTAGGCGCTCCAGCCACCCTCCTCCGACTCTTTTCACCGTCCTTGGGGGGTCCGCGCAGCCCTGCCTCGCCGCCGGGACGCGCCTCTGTGCTTCTATTTGCCCCGGGGGAGTGTGTTGGCGCCTGCTTGCTGCGCTGGTGCCGTGTGTCGCCGTGGCGGGGGCGGGCCTGGTGGCGGTTCTGGAGGGGTTTGGCGGCGTTGTTGGCGCTGTGAGCCTGGCGGTTGCTGTTGCATCGTGGTCTCTTGCCCCCAGCGTTATTAGTAGGGCTTCGCTTCGCGCGCCCATTGACCCCCTTGGGTTTAATGGCTGGAGGATGCTGGTGGCTGCCTTGTTCACGTTGCCGCTCGCTGTTGTCTTGGAGGGGTTTCCGTGGAGGGTTCCGTGGCTTGACCCGGTGTTCGAGGCCGGTGTTTGGCTTGGCGGCGTGGTTGCTAGTGTTGTTGGCGACGGGTTGTTCGTGTTTAGCGTGTCTCGCGTGGGTGCCTCGGTTGCGTTGCCTGCTGCGTACCTCTTC
>JALUFI010000087.1 GCA_027043685.1 Pyrodictiaceae archaeon | reverse complement strand
CACGGTCCGGGTCCGGGATGCTGCTCCTCAGCGCGAAGTACACTAGGTACGCCAGGAGGAGGAGCAGCACCGCCGTCTCCCTGGGGTCCCAGCTCCACGCCGCGCCCCAGGACTCGCTGGCCCACGCCATGCCGCTGATAAGGGTGAACACGGCGTACACCGTGCCCAGCGTCACGAAGGCCTGGACGAAGCGGTCCCACTTCTCGCCGCCACGCACCAGGTAGATAATAGCCGAGATGAAGGCACCGGTGTAGAGCAGGTAGCTCCCCCACGCCATCGGGATGTGGAGATAGATGTTGAGGTAGGCCGTGGGGGCCCCGAGGCTCACCCGGAGCGGGAAAGGCGCGTGGTAGGCAGCGTAGACCGCGACAGCCACATCCAGTGCAGCGAGAACGACCGCAGCCACGTATGGGAGCTGGCTACGCCTCACGACACGTCACCTCCGCTGCGTCAATCCCTTCTCCGGGCCACGGCTACGGCCGCAGCCGCGGCCGCGTAGAAAGCAGAGACCGCCATCAGTGTTGGGCCGAGCCAGACCAGCCTCACGCCGGGTATCACCTTAACCTCCACGTCCAGGCCGTGGAGCCTCAGCTTCGAGTTAGATACGTTGAACTTCTCCGCCGCCAGGTAGAGCTCAACAATGCTCTGCTCCATGAGCGCCGCGGCCCGCGGGTCCCTCGGGTCCATGTGCTTCAGCCGGTCAATGTTGTACCCTGCAGCGAAGAGCGCCGCCAGCGCCAGCCTCTGGCTCGGCGGGAGCCTCTTGAACACCTGGTGGAGGTAGTAGAGCAGCAGCTCATGGTAAGGCGCGCCGGTGAACATCCCGTTGTCTATCGGCGGGCTCAGCACCACGTAGACGTCGTCCAGCCCGAGGCTCGGATGTATCACCTTCGAGACGAGGCCGTGGATGCCCTGTATCTCGCCATAGGCCTCGAACCTTATCCTGACCTTCACGTCCCTCTCGCCGCCCGGCGTCTCTATCTTGAGCCGTATGTCTAGCCAGGCCGTCTCCGGCACCGTGTGGGGTGCCGCCACGTAGCCCAGGCAGCCACCGCCAGCGGAGAGGCAGGCCTTGCTCATAGTCAGGTTGAAGATCGCTCTGGGCTTCTCGAGGAGCAGCCAGAGGCTGCTGTTCCGGAGCATGTCTATGAAGTGCTGTATCTGCGGGTTTATCAGCGTCGTAACGTATACCGCGGTCGCGTTGGGGAGCTGCAGCGGTATCGGCGCCTCTACTCCATGACTACGTACAATCCCCTTAGCTATATCTATGTATGCATCGGGACCATGTATCTCAGTACCCTTGACGACTAGTGGACGGCCATGCTGTGGATCAAACATTGCCTCGGAATACACATTAATCCTTGATATGGAGACTTCGACGCCTGGCTCCACGGTTATGTTGATTGGCTTCGCGAGCCGTATCTCGAGGGCCTGGTGGAAGCCCACCTTCGTCTCAGCCATATCGGTTCCGGGCTTCAGCGCCTTTATTGTCAAGTTGCCGACCAGTATGCTCATTGACGCCCATGCACTGGGCGGCTCGCCGTGAGCACCCCCAGGGTTCACGTTGAACGTCACTTGTATCTTTGGCTGCGATAGCACTATCCTCGCCGGGCCGTGGTAGAGCGGCGCTCTTATTGGCTCGCCTCCCTTGGTGTTGAAGCCCACGAGGTATATCGTGGCGTTATCGGCTTCGATGATTGTGTCGTTTAGTACTATTGGGCTCTCCTTGGAGAGGTTCGCGACAAGCATTATTGTCTTATTCGTCTCGAATATTTTCTTGCCCTGCTGGTAGAGCAGCACGTAGTGGCCGAGGTCCATCGATAGCGCCTGGAGCCCCATCTGCGCCCAGAAGTATATCGGGCTCCTACCCACGTAGTCTGTGTAGATGTCCACTGTGCTGTTGCTTATCCCGAAGCTGTAGTTCTCGAAGACCAGCTTGGCTCCGCCGGGCACGACTATGGAGGAGCCTGGCTTCAGCGTCATGCTCCAGGTGTAGGCGCGGTTGAAGGCGAAGGTGCCGCTGAGCAGCACACCTATCACTGTGATTGCTAGGCCTAGGTGTATGAGGCTTATGGGCAGTAACCGGTCGGTCTTGAAGGCTAGGATGCCGCGGCTACGGAGGCTGAAGTAGAGGTAGATGAGCGTCGCAGCCGCCGCTAGGCCTGCCCAGGGGAGCCCGAACGCCATCATAGCGTTTGTCGACGCGGGGCTGAGGGGGGCTAGGTTGTAGACGCCCTCGTAGGCGCGGTACCCGTAGATGGCTGCCACGGCGCCGGTTGCTATGAGGAGGGCTGCGTAGCCCCTCCAGCCCAGCCTGTCGCCTAGGAAGGCTGCGGGTATCGCTGCAAGCATCACTATCAGCAGCGGGTAGAGCTTGGGGTGGAAGTACGCTATTCCAGCCCCCATCTGCGGCACGCTGACTGACTTGCCGAAGGCGACTAGCAGGGAGGGGACGAAGAGGCTGGCGTAGACTATTAGTGCGGCCGCCGCCAGGGAGAGGGCCGCAGTCAGCATGCCTACCTGGTAGAGCTTCTTGGAGGCCAGTGCCTCGTAGAGCTGCCTCGCTGCCTCCTCGCCGCGGAGGGCTAGCAGGTAGATGGCGTAGACTAGTAGCAGGGAGCCGCTGGCCAGGAGTATCAGTGCCCCGAGGCCGGGGGCCGCGAAGCTGTGTAGCGGGCTGAGCCCGGTACGCGTCACATACATCGCTATGAAGACGCTGCTGGCCGTGAAGGCTGCTGTGAAGCCCTCGAGGCTCGAGGCGACCACTAGCGCGTGGGGGAGGAGCGTGGCGGCTAGCCACACCATGAGCTCGCTGGTCTCCACGGGGTCCCAGGCCCAGTAGCCGCCCCAGCCGAAGGTCTCATAGCTCCAGTACGCGCCCAGCATTATCCCGAGCGTCAGGAGGCCC
Organism: Pyrodictiaceae archaeon; assembly: GCA_027043685.1. Lineage (GTDB taxonomy): Archaea > Thermoproteota > Thermoprotei_A > Sulfolobales > Pyrodictiaceae > QNYQ01. The sequence continues at coordinate 1,820 of JALUFI010000087.1, read as the reverse complement.
CAGCCTATTTCGTAGACTATCCAGGCCCTCCTCCTCTCAGCCCCCGCCAGCAGCCCCACAGCGGCGACGGCGAGGAGGGCGTAGCCGCCGAAGGTGCTCAATGGGTGGGGGTAGAGCCAGGGACTCTTCAGCAACGGGTTGAGGCCCGCGCCGCTCGCCGGCCTCGCCCCTAGTAGCGTGAAGGCATCGTTGAGCGCCGCGGCTGCGACGCCGACCACTATCACCGCCGCGAGGCCCGCCACGAGCCCCGTGGAGGCCTCGACGCGGCGGCTCCGAAGCATGTAGAGCGCGCCCAGGCTAGCCATGAGGGTGAATAGGAAGAGGCTGCCGCCGCCACCGCTCCAGGCGGCTGCGAACCTCATCCAGAGCGGGAGCCCCGGCGAGGTGTTCCAGAACACCTCGTGGAGGCTATAGTCGAGGGTGACGAAGGGTATCCAGTAGACTATCCAGCCAGCTATTACTATGTAGGTGGCGATGCGGAGCATCCTTGCCGGGCTCCAGCCCCTGGAGAGGGCCGCGTAGGCCAGGCCGAGGGAGGCGGCTGCGAGAGCCAGGGCCAGGGCCGCGTACTCGACGCCGCTACCCCCGGCAGCCACCACGGAGGCAAACACGATGGCCGCAACTGCCGCAAACACTGCCAGAGGTAGGAGGCGGCTACGCCTAGCCAGCGCCGCTAGCCCAGCCGCGCCAGCCACCACTGCCGCGGTGAAGGGTAGAGCCGCCGTATAGTGGAGAGCCAACACAATGCATCACCCCGGATCCATCTACCTAACCCTTGACGTGACGCGTCACAACCTAGACGCTTGCAAACAAGAGGTAGAGACCTGCGGCGAGCATGACTGCTCCACCCACGCGGGTTAGGAGCTCGTTGCGGCGGAGCAGCTTATCGGCCACGGCTGCTCCGCCGCGGGAGACGAGCCACATCACTATAGCCAGGGGGATGCCGACGCCCGCAGCCAGGGAGACGAGGGCGAGAACTCCTCCCAGGCTGAGGCCCAGCCCGAGCACGAGGAACAAGGCGCCAATCACTATGGGGAGGTTGCACTGGACGGCGAGGAACCCGTAGAGGGCGCAGAACCCCATGAGGCCGCCGCGCTTCGCGGACACGAGGCCCTGCAGCTCGACCGGGACGCCGAGCATGCTGGCCGCTCCGGCTGCGACGACGGCCGCAGCGACCACGGGGAGGAGTATCCTCTGCAGGCTGGAGATGAGGCCGCCGAACGCGAGGAACAGTGCACCGAAGGCGAGTATGCCGGCCGCCGCCGCGACGCCGCATGCGATGCAGCGGCCCGCGCCGAGCCTCCTGCCGCTCGCCGCCACGACGCTCAGCTGTGTGAAGAGCAGTGGGAGGACGCATGGGCTGAACACCGCTATTATGCCACTGACCGCGGCTGTGGCGGCAGCCGCGAGGCCCACGGTGCCGAGCCCCGCACCGGCGCCGCCAAGCTCCTCGGCTGAGAGCCTGGTGGCGTTGCCGCCCCTCTCCTCCACGGCCCCTGCCTGCCCGGTGGCGTTTATGCTCTCGTTGAGGAGCTTCATCCAGGCGAAGACGGGCGGCTTCCGGTCCTCAAGCACGGCTGTGATGTAGTCGAGGAGGTACGCAGTAGCTCTCACCTCGTGCGTCATCAGGTCGGGCACGTATCTCTTCATTGACTCCACGGTGTCGCTGAGCATGTCGAAGCCTAGCTCGGGGTCATTCTTGTCGTAGAGCTGGTGGAGGAGTATGCCCTGGCTGGTCGCGTTCCTTATCAGCTTGACCAGGGTCTCCGCGGCGACCGTGTTCGCGCTTGTCTTGACTGCGTTGTTGAGCCACTTCTCTA
>JALUFI010000086.1 GCA_027043685.1 Pyrodictiaceae archaeon | reverse complement strand
CACTCCTCTACGCCAGGAGCGGCGTGGTGGATGAGGTCCAGCTGGACCACGTGGAGCCCGGGGTGCTGCGGGACGCTGTGAGGAAGCTGAGGGAGGCGAACCCCCGGGTCAAGGTGGCGGTGGGTGGCGGCATAACCCCGGAGAACGTAGAGGACTACGCAGCCGCGGGCGTAGACGTGATAGTGACCAGCGCCCCCTACTGGGCCCGGCCCATCGACGTCACCACCAGGATAGAGCCGCTCCGGCCAGGGTAGCACCATGGCCTGCGAGGCGAAGGTGAAGGCCATCCCCTACATCTACCTAGGCCCCACACGGGTCGCGGGCCCAGGCCTAGCCAAGGCGCTCAAAGCCATCCAGGAAACCGGGAGCCTCAGAGCCGCTGCGGAGAGGCTCGGGATGAGCTACCGGAGGCTCTGGGAGCGGATCAGGAGAGCCGAGAAGCTGCTCGGAGTCAGGCTCGTGGAGCGCGGGAGGAGGGGGTCCAGGCTCACCCCGGAGGCAGAGAAACTCCTCCAGGCCTACCGGGAGGCAGTTGAGAGGCTGCGCGCCGCCGGCCTCCTCGAGGGACTGGAGGCGTGCTAGTGCACGCCCTGCACGGCCAGGATTACGTAGAACGCTATGAGGAGCGCTAGCCCGAGCGGCACGCCTATGCGGGCCCACTCCTTGCTAGTTATCCTGAGCCTCCCCGCGGCAACGATGTTGGGTATGTTGCCGGGTATCAGCATCCCGCCCGACACCACAAGGCTGAGGAGCGCGCTCTTAATCTGGTTGAGGGTCAGGTGGGGCCCTATCTCCGCGGCGGTCAGCGTAGCGTTGTCGACGACAGCAGATATCATGTTTACCCAGTAGAGTATCCTGGCCGGTATCTTCACGAAGTACCACTCCACGAGCGGCGTGAAGCTCGTGCCAAGCAGCTCCAGTGCAGCCACAAATATGAACACCTTCACAGCCCTCATTATGACCGTGCGGAGCGTCTCCACGTGAACCGGCCCAGCCTCCGCAGCCGCCTCCTCAGCGCCCAGCGGCCTCCTCGGGGTGCGTAGAGCAGCGAGCACGGAGACAACAATGACACCGGGCACCAGGTAGGGGCCCAGGAGGCGGAGAAGGAACAAGGGGTCAGCGTGGTAGGGCGGCCCGCTGAGCTTAGAGATAGCTATAGTCGCCAAGGGCTCGCCGACCGGGGTAAGCGCGGCCCCCATGCCTATGGAGAACGCCGCTATCACCGTTATCTCAACCTTCTTCCTCCTCGGTATCGGCAGCGCAGCCATAATCTCAGCAAATATCACGGCAGCAACAATAACCGAGATAATGCTACTAGTCAGGCCAAGCACAAGCGTCACAACGAAAACGAAGACCGGGAGCCCGAGACGCCTCATAGCACCCTCTATACCCCTCTTCATGCGGTCAGCGTAGTAGTAGAAGGCGAGCCCGGCTATCAGCACTACCTGCGTGATGCCTATCGGGACACCGTGGATGAAGAGAGGGGTCTCCAGCGCCCTGACAGCGAGGGCCTTAACACCCTCCGGCGTCATCAGCCCAGAGGCGTAGAGTGCCGCTACACCGATTATACCCATTACTAGGAAGAAGGGCTCGAGGTTCTCCTCAATCCTCTTCGATAGCATCGGGAGAACAAGGACCGCCGCCAGGATAGAAACCAGGACCGCGACCACGCCCGTAACCGGCTCCTCGGGGATAACAAGGCCCTCAACCATCGCCGCAGCCGGAACCATGCCCACACGCCTCCAGGTGCAACGGGGCTCGCCGGGCTACGCACCTGGACTCCAGTGTTCGCGGCACTAGACGGCCCGGGCTCGGGTATTAAGGGCCAGGGGCAGCTCCATGGCCAATCCCTCGGGGCGGTGGCGCTGTGGCCGTGCGGGTCCGGATACTGGGGCGCGGGGAGAGGCTCGTGGAGTACCGGCCCGGGATGAGGGTGATTGACGTGCTCCGGGAACTCGGGCTGCTGAGCAACGAGTACGTTGTCTCGAGGAACGGCCGGGTTGTCGCCGAGGACGAGGAGGTAAGCGATGGGGACGAGCTTGTCCTCTACCCTGTTGTGAGCGGGGGCTGAGCGGGGAGTGGCTCGGTGCAGCGTCTGCGGCCGGCCCGCCGTCTACGTTGACCGGGCCGGCGGGGTCGCTTTCTGCGAGAAGCACTTCCTCGAGTACTTCGACAGGAAGGTCCGGAGGACCATCAGGAGGTTCCGGCTGTTCAGGCCGAGGGAGAGGATAGTCGTAGCCGTCTCGGGCGGCAAGGACTCCCTCGCGCTGCTCCACTACCTCGTGAGGCTTAGCCGCCGCGTCCCCGGCTGGGAGGTCAAAGCGCTGCTCGTGGACGAGGGCATCAAGGGGTACCGGGAGTACACCATCAAGAGGTTCGAGAGGGTTGCGGGGGAGCTCGGCGTCGAGTACAGGATTGTCCGGTTCCGGGACGAGCTGGGCTACACGCTCGACGAGATAGTGAGGCTTGGCGCGGAGAGGGGGCTCCCCTACAAGCCCTGCACCTACTGCGGCGTGTTCCGCCGCTACCTCATGAACAAGGCTGCGAGGGAGATGGGTGCCACCGTCGTGGCTACGGGGCACAACCTCGACGACATCGTGCAGACATACCTCATGAACGTACTGGGGAACGACTGGGAGAAGGTAGCGAGGCTCGGCCCCGTCTCGGGGCCCGCGAGCCACCCAAGGTTCGTGAGGAAGGTGAAGCCCTTCTACGAGGTACTGGAGAAGGAGACCACGCTCTACGCCGTCCTCCACGGCCTCTACGACGGCTTCGAGGAGTGCCCCTACGCGCCGCTCGGGGAGCGCTGGGAGATACGGAGGCTGATTAACCGCCTGGAGGAGCAGAGGCCGGGGACGAAGTACTCGCTTCTCCGCAGCCTCCTCAACGCCCTCGAGATCCTCCGCCGCGCCGGCGTCGCCGGCGACGGGGAGGTGCGGAGCTGCGCGATATGCGGCGAGCCCAGCGCCCACCCCGTCTGCAGGGCCTGCCTGCTCAGGATAGAGCTGGGGATACTCGAGCTCAGCGAGGAGCAGCTGGAGAAGCTGCCGAGGGAGGCGAGGGAGATGGTGCTCCACGCGCTCCGTCTCCGGGAGAAGAGGAGGCGCCGGGCCAGCGGCGGAGCAGCGAGCCCCGCAGACAGGGGGAGGGGGGATAGCGGCGGCGCTGGCTAGCGGCGGAGGCTCTCCCTCAGCGCCTTGCTGAGCGCCTCGGCGGGGTTGACGCCCGTTGCCCTTATGAAGCCCTTGAACTCGGGTACGCCGTTCACCTCGTTGACCAGGGGCCCGTCCCTGGTCTCGAAGAGGTCTATTGAGACGAAGTAGCCGTTGACCGCCCTGGCTGCGCGTATCGCTGCGTCCTCCTCCTCTGGGCTGGGCCGGTGAGCCTCGACGCGGGCTCCTAGGGCGACGTTGCTCCTCCACTCCCCGGGGCGGGAGGCGCGGCGCCTCATGCAGCCCAGGAGCTGGCCAGCAACCACTATGCAGCGGATGTCGCTTCCCCCGGTCTCGAGGAGGGGCTGGATGAGCATGACGCGCTGCGGTGTGCAGGGGAGGGCGCTGCGGAGCCTCGCCACCTGGGCGAGCTTCTCCGGGCTCCTGGCCTTGGAGACGAGGCGCCCCCAGCTGCCCACCGGGGGCTTCACGACCACGGGGTACCCGGTCTCCTCTGCCGCGCGGAGCGCAGCCTCCTCGCTCGACGCTATGAGGGTGGCGGGGGAGGCTATGTTTGCGGCCGCGAGCCTCGCGTAGGTGAGGGCCTTGTCCCCGGAGTAGATTATGGCCTCGCTGGTGTTGACCGTGAAGGACCCGGAGGCCTCGTAGGCGCCGGCGGCGTAGGCGGCGCGGTACATGCTCACCGGCCTTATCACCGCCGCGTCGGCCACGGCGCCGCCTATGGGCACCGGGTCCTCCCTGAGGTTGACCACGTGGACCTCGGCCCAGGCGCCGAGGCTGCGGCGGAGCAGCCTCTCCTCCTCCCTCACATAGTCCACCACGAGGTGCACCACGGGCTTCACGGCTCTACCATCCCTCTACTCCCTCTATGGCCCAGTAGTCGCGGAGCTCGAGGGCCTCGAGCCGCTCCACGCCGCGGAGCCGGTGAACAGCCTCAGCGAGGGCATGGGCGAGCCTCGCGTCGAGCACCAGGGGCACGTTGAGGTCGGCTGCGAGCCTCCTGATGCGGTAGTCCCGGTCCGGGGCGTAGCCCGTGGTGAGGATGAGGCCCACCTCGCCCCTCCTCAGCCTCTCCAGCGCCTCAGGCATGCTTAGCGCCGGCAGGCCATCCGCCTCCATACCCTCTATCGTCGCGGCCCGGTACCCGGCCTCGGCTAGGAGCCTCGCCGCCTCCCCCAGCAGCCTGGAGCCCCTGCCCACCGGCGTGTAGGCCAGCACTGTGCTGCCGCGCCTCGGGAGCCTGTTACCCTGGACGCTGAGCCAGCTCTTGAGCAGCGCCTCGTGGAAGCTCCTGCCGAGGGCGGCGACCTCGCCCGTGCTCCTCATCTCGGGGCCCAGGCCGGGGTAGGCGCCGCGGAGCCTGGACCAGCTGAACTGGGGGCTCTTGACACCGTAGTAGCTCCTGGGCCGCAGCAGCATGAAGCCCTCCGCCGCGGCCTCCGCGTCCACGCCCCTCCGCGGCAGGGTCTTCAACGCGCCCTCGAGGCTCGCCTCCGCCGCGGCGCGCATCAGGTTGTAGCCGGTCACCTTGCTGGTGAAGGGCATTGAGCGGCTGGTGCGGAGGTT
>JALUFI010000085.1 GCA_027043685.1 Pyrodictiaceae archaeon | reverse complement strand
CCGGAGGCTCGAGGCCGACCCCAAACTCATTGCTAGGGTTTTCCCGAGGGAGTTCGAGGCCGCTAAGGAGGCTTTCGCCGAGTTCGTTGAAATGCAGAGCGTTGTCGAGCGTCTTGGCCTGCGGCGGGCCGCGCCTGGGGAGTGCAGGGATGGCAAGCTCTATGACCTGGACGAGTACGTGGCGGCGTACGGGTAGGCTCCGGCGGGGTGCCGGCGATGGGGAAGGAGAGGATAGTGCTCCACGTGTTCTTCAGCACGTTCTACGAGGACGAGGCTGATAGACTAGTTGAGAAGATAACCGAGGTCCTCGGCTCTAGGCCGCGGATCGAGCGCTCAAGGGTTGTAAGGGAGCTGTATCACCTTGAGGCGGAGTTTGCCGACCCTGGGGAGGCGCTGAAGGCTCTTGAAGCCGTCCAGGAGCTGCTGGACAGTGTGCCCGACACGGTCTACGGCGTCAAGGCGTACGTTGTGCCCCCGCCGAGGAGGGGCTCGGCCGGTTGATCCCACCACATCGGCGTATCCCCTTTTGGCTCGGGGCCTCGGTTTATCGGGCTCTCCTCACAGCCCTTCCCTTGTCTTCCCGGAAGAGGGGCTTCAAGTACTTTTTGACTAGCTGTTTCGCTATCTCGTAGATCTTGGGGGCGAACTCTATCTCGAGTGTCCTGCCGCCGCGGAGCCTGAGTACTAGCCTCGGCGGCAGGGTTTCCTCCTCCACCACTGTTCTGCCGGCTACCCGCCGCTTACGCCGTATCCTTCTCGGGCTGCGGAGCTCGTAGCCCGTTATCTCCTCGTATGGGATTAGTGTCTCCTCGCCGCCGGATTCCCTGGCCCTGCGTTTGCGGAGGCGGTAGATGTGGAGGTCCATTCGGCGCTGGAGCCCGGTTACTGGGCGGCTGCGCTCCCAGTACTCGCCGAGGTAGCGGAGCGCGATGCCCTTCTCGGTGAATGTTAGGTCGTAGTGCCTCGTGTCCAGGCCGGTGCGCAGCTTGACGCTGTAGAGCGTGTTGCTGTCCCTCCCCGGCTTCACGGCGCGCTCCCTCCCTCTCTACTGAGCGGCTCGTCCCTCCGTATACCTCAACTCGGTGTATCTCCCCGGCGGCCCCCTATTGAGGCTCTATTAGGGTGTGTTTGCTACGCTTCCCCCGTAGGCTCTAGGGGTCTGGCTGCTGGGATGGCGTGAACGGCTGCTGCGTCTTCCTCCCTGAGGGGCTGCGGCGGGGGTTGGCTGGTCTTGGCTTCTGATGGTCTTGTTGAGAGGGTTAGGCAGGTTTATTCCTATGTGCTTGAGGAGTCGTTTGAGCCTATCCGTGAGCCTGGCCGGATTGTGCGTGTTCTTCGTGAGCGCTATAGGCTCCTTGTTGATGAGCGTGTTGTGAGTCTTGTTGTTGCGGCGTTCCTGGCTGGTAGGCCGGTGCTGTTTGAGGGTCCGCCGGGTACCGGGAAGACCGAGATTGGGGAGGCATTGCTCTCCCTCTGGGCGGGTAAGCCTGCCTTCGTTATACCGTGCAGCGAGAACTATAATGAGTACAGGGTTATCGGCGACTTCCATCCCTTGATGGCTATGAGGCATGGGTTCAGCGAGGAGAGCTTTATCCCGAGGCCCCTGCTCGCGGCGCTTGTCCTCGACGCCGGTGTTCTTGTCGACGAGATCCGGAGGAGTAGCGAGGAGTTCCAGAACCTGTTGCTTGATGTCATCGATAAGAGGCGTATTATTGTGCCTGAGCTTAGGACTGTTGTGCGTGCCCGCGGCGAGGGGTTCCAGGTTGTGTTTACGAGTAACCCGGAGGATTATGGCCAGGGTGAGCTTAGTGACGCGTTTCTGCGTAGGGTTGTGCGTGTAGTGTTTGATTATCCGTCTCCGGAGGTCGAGGTTGAGATAGTTAAGCTGCGTTATGATGTTGACGTGCCTATTGATGACTGGCTTGTTGCTAGGATGGCTGAGGTTGCTGGATTGCTGCGTGGGAGGGCTACTTACAAGCCTGGGCCCTCTGATACTGTCATGTGGGCTCGTATCGCGGGCCGGCTGGCTAAGCTGCGTGGCCATAGCCGTGTGGATGTCCGGGATGTTGTTGATGCTGCTTCTATAGTGCTGTATAAGCGTGTCGGGGAGGAGGAGCTGGTTGACGAGGCGGTCTCGAGGGTGTTTGGGCAGGTTTGAGCCCGCTGAGCTTGCGGTTGAGGTTGCGCGTGTGCTGCGGAGCCGTGGCTACCCGGTCTCGACTGCTGAGGCTGTTGAGGCTGCCAGGCTGCTGGGGCTCTACGAGGCCGTCCGGGGCGGCCTTGACTGTGGAGACCTGGAGCTTGTGCTTGTCTCTATCTACGCCAGGAGGGCCGGCGACGAGGCTGCTGTGAGGGATGCTTTGGCGAGGGTCCTCGGGTTCTCCTCGCTTGGTATAGCCGAGGGTGTTGAGCATGATCTTCGCCGGCTAGGGACCTGGTATGGGCGGTCTCTGAGGAAGCTCCCGTCTAGGATGGACTCTTCTGAGAGGGCGGCGTTTGCGCGGCTTCGTCTCCTGGGGCTTGTGAGGAGGGGGCGGCGCGGCTACCATGTTGTGGGGGAGGCTTCTGCTAGGAGGAGGGTTGCAGAGCTTGCTCGCCGCTACGGTGGCTACAGGGAGGCTGTTGCGGGTGAGCTTAGGAGGCTGCTGGGCCGTGGGAGGGGTGGCGATGTTGTCGGGCTTCTGGGCGAGGAGCTGTTGAGCTATGTTGAGCTTGGCTCTCTCGACGCTAGGGAGCTTGTTGAGCTGGGTGGCAGGGGCCGTGGTGTTGTGAGGAGGGCTGCTGCGCGGGAGCTTGCCCGTAGGCTTGCCTCCGGGGGGGATGTTGGTGGCCGGGCTGAGGAGGCGTTTGAGCTTCTTGAGCGTGAGGGTCTTCTCGACGAGCGGCTGCTGGGGGCCCTTCTAGAGGCTGAGCCTCGTCTCGTTGACCGGGCTGTCCAGGTTATGGGTTTCGAGGCTGTCGCTGATGCCGCGGAACGTGTCAGTAGGGTTGATCCGGAGAAGGGTGCTGAGATCTATGCCCGTCTCCTGGGCGGTGCTAGGTCGAGGGGTGCTGTGAGGGAGCTTATGAGGCACGGCCTGCCTGTTTCCGGCGGCGATGCAAGTGTTCTGCGTGAGGCCGGGGTGCTTGCCTCTGCGCGGGAGGCTTTGATGAGATTTCTTGCCGGTGGAGGGGAGGGCTACCTGGACTTCGCTGAGTACGAGGTTAGCAGGGCTGGTGGAGGCTCTGGTCTTGCTGCTGTCCGTGCCAGGCTTCTTGAGGCTATTCGTAGGGCTCGGGAGGGTGACACGGTGACGGCGCTGCGTATGATAGTCGGTGATATGAATGATTATGAGGCTTATAGTTTCCTGGCAGAGGTCGCGGCTAGGGGGGTTGATGACTCTGCGAGGCTTGCGGCTAGGAGGTTGATGAGGCTTGTCCTGGAGAGGGCTGTGAGGAGGGTGGCGGCTGGGTTCCGGTTGTCGCGTAGGAGGCTTCTCGGCGAGGAGACGGGGGAGAGGGTTGAGCTTCGCGAGACGCTCTACAGGCTTGTCAGGATGGCGGGCCCCTTGCCGGTGTGGGTGAGGAGGGGCCGTGTCCCGGGTGTTGTGCTCGTGCTTGATAAGAGCGCTAGTATGAGGCCTTATGCCTTCTACGCTTCTGTCGTTGCTGCTGCTCTTGCGCCTGCTATTCGGAGGCTCGTCGTGTTTGACGCTGCTCCAGAGGTTGTTGATGAGAGGGTTCTGCATGGTATGGGTGTTGAGAGGCTTGTTGAACGGGTGCTTAGTGTAGAGTTTAGTGGCTATACTGATGTTAGTGGTGCGCTTCGGGCCGCCGTGAGGGGGCTTCCTCCGGGCCACTTGGTTGTTGTCAGTGACTTGCGGCAGACTGTCCGGGGCGAGGACCCTGCAGTGGTTCTAAGAGAGCTTGCGGGCAGGAGGTGGAGGATTGACCTCGTGCTACCTAGGCGGCCGGAGGGGCTGGGGCAGGCGCCGGGGCTCCGTGTCCACGTGGTGAGGGGCGCTTCCTCGCTGTCAAGGATTCTTGCCCGTATTGTTGCCCGAGGCTGAGCCCGGGCGCCGGATGAATATGATGTCTTTGTCTGTTTCTGCTAGGTAGCTGCCCGCTCGCAGCTCCTCACGAACACACCTCTTCATTGCCTTCTTCAGCCTTGACACGATGCATGTATGGGATATATTGTCGCACTCCTGGAGCATCCGAGGAGGGTTCTCAACAAGGTCTATTACGGTGAAAGATACTGCTACTCTGCACACTTTTTGCCTTAAGGGGAGGTGCTCTGCATCGCCTTGGATTATGTCTGTGAGCGGTGCTGCATACCTCTCTGAGCGCTGCCTCGCCACGCGGAGCATGTTTATTGACAAGTCTATGCATATGTAGTGACCCGGTAGGGGTAGCCCGTTCTCGACCAGGTACTCGATGAGCAGCCCTGTTCCGCATCCTATGTCGCATAGCCTGCAGCGGTGACCGGTGCTGCAGCCTTGGAGAGCCTTTGCGAGGGCCTCGGCTGCCGCAGTGTATTTCGCGTACTGCTCATCTCTGTACAGCTCGTCGTAACCGCTTGCTGTTGCATCGTATTTTATCATTATGTCCTTCTTCTTTGACTCGTGGATTACGTGCCTCAAGGCGCTCCCGGCTTGCTGTGGGGGATGAAGGGGCTGGGAGGAGATGAGTGCTTGGAAGACGCAATGGTAGGGAATGAGGGGAAAAGTGTGAGGGCTTGCCCTGGCTTGTTTCTGTGGTGCGTGTTGTGTGTTTACTTTAGTGCGACG
>JALUFI010000084.1 GCA_027043685.1 Pyrodictiaceae archaeon | reverse complement strand
TGCCTACACCCCTCCCGCTGCTCCTCTCCCGGATCTCCAGCACAGCCTCCTCCCCCTCACTGAAATCGAGAGGCTCCAGCGGCCTCAGCACACCCCTCTCAAACTTGACGCGGATAACCCGGGACAAGGCCCAGCACCAGCCCCAGGTAACTATACCATCCCCGGGCCCCTCTTTACCACATCTACAGCAATACGGCCCGAGGGGGCCCTGGCCATGTGGCTCTGCCCCGTCCTTGCGGCGCGGGCGTCTTTACCCCTCGCCGTGGCGGTAATACCTTGTCACCGTGGCTGCCCTAGGCCTGTCAGGAGTTGATGCACACGATGAAGCCCCTGCTCATGGATCTCGTTGACCGGGTTAGGGTGTTCTACAGGGTGTTCCGGCCCCGGTTCCTCTGGGTGCCGGTCAGCGGGGGGAAGGACAGCGCCCTGGTCTGGGCCCTGGCCGCCGAAGCCGGGGTGCCCTACGCCGCGGTGTATATCCAGATCCCGGGGCAGAGCCACGGCGACAACCTCCGCTCAGTCCTCGAAGCCGCCAGGCTCCTCGGCGTAGAGGAGAGGAGGGTGGTTGTGGTCAGGGAGACCCGCCTGATAAGGCAGAGGCTGAGCGAGGCCCTGGAGTCCTGCAGCCTCCCCTGCCTCCTCCAGGTAGTGCCCTACACCAGCCGCGGCGAGGACTTCTGGGCAGCGATGAGGCGCTACGGCTACCCCGCCCCACTCGGCAGGTTCGGCAGGGGAACCAGGTGGTGCTGCGGCACCTTCAAGCACCGTGTCCTCCAGCGGCTCCCCCTCAACGGGGAGCGGTGGGGCACACCCTGGCGCTACGGCATGGACGGGGTCAAGGCGACAGACTCCCCCTACAGGGCGAGAAAGTACACCATGGACATAGTCACCTGGCCGGCTACGAGGGACACCTACCTCTTCCCCCTCCGCACACTGACCGACACACAGGTCTGGAGCCTCCTGGAGGAGCTAGGACTAGACGGGGCGGTGCGGCCACAGTACGAGAAATGGGGAAGGAGCCCCAACTGCATGTTCTGCCCAATGATAGGCCGCAGGGAGCTAATAGAGAAGGCAGTAGAGAACATGCCCCCGGGCGCCAGGAGGCTGCTCAGGGAGACACTCGAGGAACTACTACCCAGGTACCGGGCCACAACCTTCAGCCACAAATCCATCAAGAAATGGCTACAGGCACTAGAGAAGCTAGAGAAGCCGGAGACACCGCCAACAGCCATGCCCACCGCGGCCCCCGGCGCAGAGCTCGCCGAGGAAAACACAGTAGAGGCATAGCGGTGCCCCTGGGGGGCTTAGGGGTTACACATCTTCCCCCTCCTCCCTCTTCTTGGTCAAAGCTATCCAGTTATCTAAAGGGCCTCTTTACATAGTACTGTCTAGAAGGCGTTTCCACTATGTTGTATTTCGTTTCTGGTTGCTTCGACAGGAGCGTATGACGCAATATACCCTGCTCGATGCCTGCAGTTGTATTTCGTTTCTGGTTGCTTCTGCCAGGGGCTCTGGGTTCTCCATGGATTTCTCCAGGGCGTGTGTTGTATTTCGTTTCTGGTTGCTTCTCGCCAGCCCGAGGCCGCAGCATCACCGCTATTCCTAACACCAAGTTGTATTTCGTTTCTGGTTGCTTCTTCGCTGAGGCCCTGGAGCGGGTCGGCTGGGACCCGTACGTTGTATTTCGTTTCTGGTTGCTTCGAGCTTCTTCTTGTTGAGGTTAAGCGAGAACTCGTGGAGAAGTTGTATTTCGTTTCTGGTTGCTTCCGAGTGCTAGAGATGTGGAGCCGGCACAATAAAACTTATATTTCAACACGTGTATACATTGGAACATCCATGCCGGGGGTACGTGTTCCACATCACGTGTTCCGATGGGTTTGAAAGGAGTTGAATCGTTGTTCTGATTAATTAATTCAACTCCCTCCATGGCGTGTTCCGAGGAGGAACCGTTTGTATGCTTTGTGGCTTGTTGTGTTGGAGGTGTTTTGTTGATATATTGGTGGCGGTATTACCTGGTGTTACCGGTTTATTTGGTATTACTTTGCCCCGGGTGGTGTATGGTCCTTGGCCCTCGTCATAGTGTTCTACGATATAAGCGACGACAGGACGCGTGAGAGAGTTGCCCGTGCCTTGGAGGCTCTCGGGCTTCGCCGGGTTCAGCGCAGCGTGTTCATCGGCCGCGGAGGGTTCCGCGAGGCCCGTGAGGCCGTGAGGGCGGCCTCCACCATGATTGACCGTGGCCGTGACAGCGTGGCCGCGCTCGTAGTACCCGAGGACTATGGGCGCCGCCTCCTCGTAGCAGGGAGGCTCATGGCTGAGCCCGCGGCGGCGGGGGAGAGGATTGCAGTCATCTAGCGCCCTCGCCGCGGGGCGGGGCTGGGGGGACTACCTGCCCATAACGGCGGTGAAGGAGTACTACTGGTGCCCTGTCTCCGCCTACCTCCAGCTAACGGGGCCGCGGCCACGGGAGACCTGGAGCATGAGAGCCGGGCGCCAAAGGCTCCCAAGGGAGAGGATCCGGGCACTCCTCGAGCAGCGAGGCCACAGCGTCAGGGAGATGCTCTGGGAGCACCCCGTGGCCTCACACCGCCTAGGGCTCCGGGGGAGGGTTGATCTGGCAGCACTAACCAGCCGGGGGGTTGTCATAGTTGAGGCTAAGCTAGCGGCCCCGGGGCCACGGGGGCTCCAGGGGAGAGACAGGAGGCTCCTCGCCCAGCTAGCCGGCTACGCTGTCGCAGTAGAGGAGACCCTACGCCTCCCCCTTGAGGCAGCCTACATCTACAGCACCGAGGATGATAGGCTCACACCGGCCCCCATAACCCCCGGGCTACGCCGCCTCGTCGAGCACGCAGCCAAGGAGCTACACCAGGCACTGGAGAAAGGCACACCCCCCGAGACAGGCCCCCTCGTGAGAGGAGCATGCAGCACATGCCAATACCGCGGAATATGCCCCCGCAGGCTCCACGCATAACCATAGTAGAGAGCCGCCCTTTCCCTCCGGCGCAGCGCCGCCACAGGCACGCCCCGGAGCCGGGCCCCAGCTAGGGAACTAGACCCAGGGGCCAACTCATGGCCGAACCCAGTCTATAACTCACGCAGCACCACACCATGGGCCACCGTAGAAAGTCACAGCCCTCTCCTTGGCAAGCCTTGCCGAGATAAGCGCCGCGACCCCCACACCACATAGCAGCGAAGCGCAAGACTTACAACCAGCTCCACATCAGAACACATGATGGAAGGGATTGAATTAATTAATCAGAACAACGATTCAATCCCATTCAAACCCATCAGAACACTTGATGTGGAACACGTACCCAGGGCATGGATGTTCCAATGTATACACGTGTTGAAACATAAGCTTTATTGCGCCGAATCCACAACTCTAGGGCTCGGAAGCAACCAGAGAAGAAATGCAACTACAGCCCAGGGGAGAATAGAGTAGAAATAGCGGTTGACGAAGCAACCAGAGAAGAAATGCAACGCATCTGCTCAACGAACGGTATACTGGTCTCGTGGTGGTCGGAAGCAACCAGAGAAGAAATGCAACGGGCTTCCTCGTTGAGCCGGTCATCCCCTGTTATCACCTTCACGGAAGCAACCAGAGAAGAAATGCAACTGTTAGCCCTCTCAATATCCACCCTTGCCTTCACTACCTGAAGCAACCAGAGAAGAAATGCAACCCAGTTATGGTTGCCGTCACGTTGACCGTTGAGACGTTCCCAGAAGCAATCCGAGAAGACTTGCAACACCTCATACACGTCAGCAGGGTGGTGTGTCGCAACTGCGCCTTCTAGAAGCGATCAGGGAAGACCTTGCAGCAGGGGCAGTAGAAATGGTGTGTGAGGGGTTCTCGTAGTGGGGCGTGTTGTGGGGGCTGGGCTAGGGAGGAGGAAGTGTTGGGGTGGAGTGGTTTCCTGTCTTAGTATGTGCCTATTGTGAATGCGTGGTATTGTTGCCTTGTTCGTAGTGTTTTGGCTAGTTGCCATGCGTATGCCTGTATGTGTTCCCTGAGCTCTCTTCGCTGGCCTCCTGTGTCTCTTATGGGTGTTTGGAGTGCCCGGAGTACCCGGGTTGCTATTTCTCGGCGGGCTTGGTAGGTTAGTGCTTGGTGTTGTTGCTGGAAGGGTTTCTCGTCGATGGGTGTTAGGAGGGCGCGGTCTATGAGGGGCTTGTAGGTGTCGCTGTAGTCGTATGTTAGGCTTTGTTTCCCGCTGCGGTCTGTGTGGAGGAAGCCTGCGTAGGGGTCTAGGCCTGCGAGTATGAGTGCGTCGCTTGCCTCGTTGTAGAGGATTGCGTAGGCGTAGTTTAGGGCCATGTTGACTGGGTCTGTGGAGAATGGGTCTCGGCCCCGGAAGCCTAGGCTCTCGGGGAGCAGGGCTGCTAGGGCCTGCCAGTACCGGTGCGCCGCCGCTGCCTCTGCTCCGCGTATCGCCTCCGGCGTGGGGCTGGGTTGCTGCTGTAGCCTGTGGGCGGCTCCTCCACCCTGTAGGCTGCGTCGCGTAGCCAGGTCTCTCTCCTGCTTTTGGCGAGGTAGCGGAGGATGCGGGCCTGGTTGAGTATCTTGGCCCTGGTCATCTCTGCAGCTATTGCTAGCCCCCAGCCCTCTATCTTCGCCATCAGCTGCGCTATCCTTGTCTCTGTTGTCCGGCTCCCCCTGTCGACGGGCCTCAGCTCGGCAGCCACGTGGCCCCTGTGGCCCAACACAAGGAGCCTCACACCCAGCTCGGCTAGGCGGCGGAGAGCCCGGCCGGAGACCCTCACGGCGCCCGCGGCGAGAACCACCAGCCCCGTCTCGTGGGTGACTGGCACCGGGTCGCCCTCCCGTGGCTTAACGTAGACCACTCCCTTCCTCACGTAGATACTCGAC
>JALUFI010000083.1 GCA_027043685.1 Pyrodictiaceae archaeon | reverse complement strand
GCAGCGGCAACCGCTACCCCGTGGCGCTCAGCGTAGGCGGCTACGACACGGGCAACGGGGCCGGCGTCAGCCTCGACGCCCTGGTGGGTAGGCTCCTATGCACGCACTTCCACGGCGTCCCCACGGCCGTCGTCCTCGAGACGAGTGACCGTGTCTACAGCGTTGAGCCCCTGCCGCCAGAGAGCGTGGGGAGGATGGTATCCCTTCTAGCCCCCGGCGCGTCGGCTGTCAAGGTCTCGCTCCTCGCCACCAGGAGGCACGTGGAGGCCGTGGCGGAGGCGCTCCGCGCCACCGGGGCGCCCATCGTCCTCGACCCCGTCTACCGCGCTACCGCGGGCTCGGCGCCCCTCGTTGCTGGCGGCGAGGAGGGCTACCTGGAGGCTGTCGCAGGGCTCCTAGTGCCCCGCGCGGCCCTAGTGACGGTTAACGCCGTCGAGGCCGAGGAGCTTACCGGCGTCGTGGTCTCCGACGAGGACTCCATGCTGAGGGCTGCGCGGGCGATAGTGGAGAGGCTCGGAGCGGCGGCGGCCGCGGTGAAGGGCGGCCACCTGGGCGGCGACATGGTCGTCGACGTGCTCTACACGAGGGATGGCTGGGTCGAGAAGACCCGGGGGCCGAGGAGCCCCTGGGACCCCCACGGCGGTGGCTGCGTCTTCTCCGCCGCCGCGGCTGCAGCCCTCGCCCACGGCGTGGGCGTGGTCTCCGCGTTCCGCACAGCCTCCCACGTGGCGCGGCTGGCGGTGGCGGACGCCTATACACCCATGGGCCACGAGAGGCCCGTCGCCGACCCCTCGGCCCACGTGGTTAGGCTCTCCGGGCTCGCGGAGGCCTGCCGCCTCGTCCGGGACGCGTTGAGGATACTCGCCACGAGCTGGGGCCTGGTGGAGCCCCTTGTGCCGGAGACCGGGATGAACATCGCCCAGGCCGCGCCAAGGCCCCGGGGCCCCGGCGACGTCGCTGCCGTGGAGGGCAGGCTCCGCCGCGGCACCGCGGGCCCGGTTCACGGCTGCGTCTGGCCCGGGGCGAGCAGCCACATGGCGAGGCTCCTCCTCAGCCTCCAGCGCGCCGGCGCGCCCGTCGGCGCGGTGCTGAACGCCAAGCCGGAGCCCTGGCTCCTTGAGGCGGCTGAGAGGCTCGGGCTCCGCGTCCTGAGGCTCGACCGCTCCAGGGAGCCCGAGCCCGGGAGGGAGGGTGGCACGATGGAGTGGCTTGGTCGCCTCGCTGCGGAGGAGTGGCCCGTGGACGTGGTCTACGACGAGGGGGGCTGTGGGAAGGAGCCCATGGCCCGGTTCCTGGGCGGCGACGCAGTGGAGGCTGCGTGGAAGCTTGTCTCCGCTGCTGCGGCCTCGGGGCGCCGCATGGTGGCCCAAGACAAGCAATAACCCGGTTATAGGCTGCATTAATAACCCGGGAATGGGAGGGCTGTGGGAGCCGGTGCCCACCCGCCTTGGGGCTCCCACGTGAGGCGGGCCTCACCCGGATAATCCTCGAGGAGGCAGCCGCAAGGCTCGCCGATGCAGCCGAGGCCGACGTGGCGGTAGCCGGCGCGGGTCCAGCAGGCCTAACCGCTGCCTGGCTCCTGGCCCGCCGCGGGCTCCGCGTAACAGTAGTGGAGCACCGCCTGGGAACCGGTGGAGGGATGCGAGGCGGCTCCATGCTGCTCCCCGTCGCCCTGATCGAGGAGGGGAGGGGCGCCCAGCTCCTCCGCGAGGCCGGGGTAAGGCTGAAGCCAAGCAGGGCCCCCGGCATCTACGTATTCGACCCCACCGAGGCGGCCTCGAAGCTCACAGCAGCGGCCATCGACGCGGGCGCGGTGCTGCTCCCCGGGCTCCACGTGGAGGACCTCATAGTCCGCGGCGGCAGGGTCCAGGGCCTCGTGGTCAACTGGGCACCGGTCGTCGAGGCGGGGTGGCACGTCGACCCCCTCTACATAGAGGCCAGGGCAGTCATAGACGCCACGGGCCACGACGCGTGGCTGCTCAGGCTCCTCGAGAAACGAGTCCCAGGCTCCGTCCATGTGCCCGGCATGGGCGCCATGGACGTCTGGAGGGCCGAGAGGCTCGTCGCCGAGAAGGCGGGCGAAGCCTACCCAGGCCTATACGTCGCCGGCATGGCTGTCGCCGAGGCCTACAACCTGCCCAGGATGGGCCCGGTTTTCGGCGCGATGCTGGAGTCCGCGGCCAGGGTCTCCGAGGAGATAGCATCCAGGCTCCTCGAGGCACCAGCGGAGGCCAGGAGGTGACCCCTCATGGCGGACACGATAATGAAGGCGGCTGCGCGGGGCATCGTGACCGACGAGATCAAGGAGATAGCGAGGCAGGAGCGCCTCGACCCGGAGAGGGTTAGGCGCCTCATAGCGCGCGGCAGGGTGGCGGTGCTCCGCAACGTCCGGCGCAGCGGCAGGGTGCGCCTGGTGGCGGTCGGGGAGCAGATGTTCTCGAAGGTCAACGCCAACATAGGGACAAGCGGCACTGTAGTCGACATCGAGGCTGAGAGGGAGAAGGCCAGGATAGCCCGCCGCTACGGGGCAGACACGCTGATGGACCTCAGCATGGGAGGCCCCCTCGACGAGATAAGGGAGAAGGTTATGAGGGAGGCGGAGCCCCTCCCAGTGGGCACCGTGCCCACCTACCAGGCCTGGGTGGAGGGCCTCCGCCGCTACGGCGGCCTAGGCATACCCAGCGACTTCTTCATAAAGATCGTGGAGAGGCAGCTCCGCCAGGGAGTAGACTACATGACCATCCACGCGGCCCTCACGAAGCGGCTCGCCGAGAAGGCGGTGCGGAGCAGCCGCGTCATACCGATAACGAGCCGCGGCGGAGCACTCCTCGCCGCCTGGATGCTGGAGAACGGGGAGGAGAACCCCTACAGGCAGCACTGGGACTACCTCCTCGAACTCTTCGCCGAGCACGACGCGGTGATAAGCATAGGGGACAGCCTCCGCCCAGGCAGCATATTCGACCAGCACGACGAGCTCCAGGTCGCGGAGCTTGTGGAGGCGGCGAGGCTTGTGAGGAGCGCCCGCGGGGCCTACGTGCAGACGATAGTGGAGGGCCCTGGCCACATGACCCTGGACCAGATAGCGGCGAACGTGCGGCTCGAGAAGCAGCTCACAGACGGGGCACCCTACTACGTCCTAGGCCCCCTGCCCACCGACGCCGCGATGGCCTACGACCACATAGCCCTCGCGATAGGAGGCGCCCTGGCCCTATGGGCGGGCGCGGACTACCTCTGCTACGTCACACCCGCCGAGCACCTCAGCCTCCCAACCCCGGAGCAGGTCAAGCAGGGAGTCATAGCAGCCAGGATAGCCGCACACGCAGCCGACCTGGCCAAGTACGGCGCCAGGGCGGCGGCTAGGGACGCAAGGGTAAGCATAGCGAGGGCGAGGCTCGACTGGGCCTCGATGCTGAAGAACGCCTTCGACCCCGAGGAGGCGGCCAGGATACACGCCCAGTACGGCATAAGGACGAGGGCCTGCGACATGTGCGGCCAGTACTGCGCCTGCCTAGTCCTAGGCAAGCATATGAAGGGCCGCCTGGAGCCCAGCGAGGAGCAGCTCCTGGAGAGGCTGGGCTCCGGCGCGTTTCTCCCCTAGCCCCGCTGCGCCGTGAACCTCTGATACACCAAGCCGTATCCCGTGTCCACGAGGTAGAGGAAGCACCGGACCCCCGCAGCGTAGGCGGCGAGCACGGCCGTGGCGGGCGCGTCGGTGACGTCGATGCAGCCCGGGGAGACGCCGCGGAGCAGCCTGGCGAGCCTCCTCTCGGCAGCCGAGGCGTGGAGCCGGGAGCTGGGGAGCAGCGGCGCCTCGTACACGTCGGCGAGCCCAGCCTCGGCGGCAGCGGCCGCGATGGCGCGGAGAGGCGCCCAGCCAGGCACCGGGTCCCTGGGCACTATGAGCCTCAGCTTCCTCCCAGCCGCGTAGGCCGCCGCGACTGCGGCCGCCGCGGCCTCAGCCCGCACAGTCGCCACGCAGGTGTCGGGGGCAGCGTCGCCGCCAACCCTCCTCGAGAGCTCCTCGGCAGCGGCGACCGGGTCGGAGGCGAACGCCTCGGCGAGCAGCCTCCGGGCCTCCTCACCCGGCTCCGCCAGCACCCTCCGGAGAGCCTCCACCACGTCCAGGCCCCGCTCCAAGGCCCCAGTTCACCACCCCAGCTCAGCGATAGCCCATGCCTCGGAGGCGCTCGGGGCGCAGAAGTGCACGACGCCGCCCCGGAGAAGCTGAGCCCCAGGCTCCACGCATACGGAGTAGAAGGCGTAGAGCACCGGCGCCCCGGAGCCCAGTAGCTCCCCCAGCTCCCATAGCCCCCTCCGGGCACCGGCCCGGGAGAGGTCGAGGACGCCGCGGGCCGGGTAATAGGAGGCGAGCAGAACCGGGCCCCGGGCCCCCCGCAGCGCCTCGGAGACGCTGCGGATATTCATCAGGGGCTCCCTGCCGCCCACCCCTGCAAGGTAGACGCCGCCGCCGAGGTACTCGAGGCGGCCCTCCAGGAGCCTCAGCCTCTCCGCGGCAAGCCTCGCTATGTAGACGTCGTCGAAGCGGCCAGGGACAGCGTAGACGCGGCGACCAAGCCCAGCCAGCGCCTCGACGCTACGCGGGCAATAGAAGTCCCCGAGAACGACGAGAGCATCCACGGACGGAGGCTCGGCGACACGCTCCAAGCAGCCACGCATAGCCGCAACCGCGACCCTCAAGGAGCCATCCCCGGCCCGCAGCCACGCCTCCAACTTGGAGGGGCCTCGGCGCTACAATGGCGTCCTCAACGCCCAGAGGGGCTCAAAGGCCGCCCATCGCTCCTCAACGGCCCCGGGAGAGAGTAGCCCCGGAGAGGCCCCTGACCCCTCTTCTAGCCTCCCGCGGCCAGCCAAGCCCCTAATACCCGAGGAATCCCTAGTAGCC
>JALUFI010000082.1 GCA_027043685.1 Pyrodictiaceae archaeon | reverse complement strand
GTGTTAGCAATGCTGTAGAGCGTGGCCCCCACCTCCCTGCTGAGGCGGCCCAGGTAGACGCTGCCAAGGGTCTCCGTGCCGGTGTAGGCGGAGGCCGCGGTCGCCGCCACTAGGGCGGCGCGGCCTAGGCGGCCCCGCAGCCCCTCCCCTCTGCCCCGCATGGGCCTCCCCTCAGCGGCGCCGAGGACGATGAGGTAGGAGGCCGCGACTAGCATGGCGAAGCCGGCCAGCACGAGGCCGGGGTCTAGGTGCTGCGCGGCCAGCGGGGCCAGGCCCGCGCCCAGGCTGAAGCCGAGCGTCGCGCCAGCCATCACCTTGCCTAGCTCCTCGGCGCCGAGCCCCGTGGCGGTGAGTGTGTAGGCGTAGACCTGTGGCCCCGCTATGCTCCAGGCGAGGCTGGCCAGGAACGCGGAGACCCATAGCCCCGCGGGGGCGTGGATGAGCAGCCCCGCCGCAGCCAGTGCGGCTGCCTCGAGGAGGCCCAGGCTGAGCGCCGCCCGGTATCCCCGGGCCTCGGCCAGCAGGCCCCCGAGCACGCCCGCCGCCGTCGGCAGGGTCTCCGCGGCCGCCAGGGCGAGCAGGAACCGCTCCTGCCCGGAGTACAGCATCCTTGTCAGCGCGTAGTAGGCGCCCCAGCCCGCCACGTGGAGCAGCTGCGCTGCCGCGAGCAGCGCCACGAGGCGCCCCGGCCTCAACGCCTCCAGGCCTCCCCCGTGGGATTCCCGTGGGCCAGCGACCTCGCGTCCTTGGAGCCGAGCACGGCCAAGGAGAACCCAGGGTCTTTTATCGTGATACCGCATCCACGCTACAAGGGTCTCCGGGGGCGCCGCCCCTCCACACAGCTAGCGGGGCCTAGGGAGCCTTGCAGCCAGAGCAGCCGTGGCGCCAGCCACCCCCCTGGGAGGAGCCCTTCCCCTGGAGCACCGAGGAGCCAGAGGAGGCCTTTGAGGCGACGCCGGCGGCCCTAGCGGCCCTCCGGGAGAGCGACGCGATAGCCGAGAAGCTGGTCCGCCTGCTCAAGTCCCTGCGCGACATGCTCGACGCGGACGAGGGGCTCAGGAGGAGGCTCGAGAGCCTGGTGGCTGCGCCCCTGGGCCGCGAGAAACCCGTCCCCGGGGTCGCGGTGGACTCCACGTTCCCGATAGACGGCGGCCTGGACCTCGTCGGCGGCCACCTCGTCGTGGTGGTCGCCGGCTACGTGGGCTTCGCGGGGGCGTGCGGAGGCACACGCTGCAGCGAGGCCCATGCCAGGGCCCTGCTCCTGGAGAGCGAGGAGGCCAGGAAACAGGTACCGCTCGTCGCGAAGACGCTTGAGAGGGTGCTCATCCGCCGCATCCTCCGCCAGGTGCCCCGCGTCCGCATGGTGCTCGTGGACGGGGAGCTCATACCCTACCCTCTGGTCTTCAAGTCCCAGAAGGCGGTGGAGAGGAGCAGGCTGCTCAGCCGCCTAGACCGCGTCACTGCGGAGATGCTCCGGGAGGCCAGGGAGCGCGGCGTGACCCTCGTAGGCGTGGTGAAGAGGAGCTACTCCTACCTCCTCTCCGCGAGGCTGGGCCGCAGGCTCCCGCTCAACGACAAGGCAGTGATGACGCTCCTCCTCCGCCCCGGCAGCTACGCCGTAGCCGGCAGGTTCTCGGAACTCCTCCCCGCCTACGCGGAGCTGGTCGCCGCCCAGAAGGCGAGGCAGCTGCCCCCAGAGGCGCTTGACGAGAGGGAGAGCATCGCTAAGCAGCTCGCCGAGAAGTACCGTGAGGCAATCCTTGGGAGACTCGCCAGGAGGCCCAGCTACGGCGAAGTAGTGGTGGCCTTCTACCGGCCCAGCAGGCCCGCGAACGCCTCCGCGGTCCGGGTAGAGGTGCTCGACTACGCCGGCCTCGGCCTCGAGAAGATACTCTCAATGCTCAACGCGATGACGAACCCCGCGACGGGGCTGCCATACCCAGTGGACCTCGTGGACGAGTACACCCGGATAGAGGCGAGGGTGCTGGAGCTGCTCCGCCGCCGCGTGGTGAAGAGGCTGGCGGAGCTACTCGACGCCTACGGGCCCGGGGCGCTGCTGGTGCTGGGGCACACGAATCCCGAGAAGCGCTACCTCTACGAGAAACCCCTGGGCAGGGGAAGAGGGGGCTAGCCCCCATCCCCTCCCTGGCTGAGCGCGTCGCCGTAGAGGCGGCGCAGCTCCCTCTTGTTCACCTTGCCGACGCTGGTCTTCGGCAGCTCGTCGACGACAACAACCTTGTCGGGGAGCCACCACTTCGGTATCTCGCCCCTCTCCACGAAGTTCTCCATGAGGAAGCGCCTCACCTCCTCCGTTGACAGCTTCTCCCTGCATTCCTCGCCCCGGGGCACTATGACCGCGATGGGGCGCTCCTGCCACTTCGGGTGGTAGGCCCCGATGACCGCTACCTGCGCGACGCAGGGGTGCCTGCTTATCGCGTCCTCCAGCCTCGTGCTGCTTATCCACTCCCCGCCGCTCTTGATAACATCCTTCTCCCTGTCGACGATCACTATGCTGCCGTCTGGGTACCAGACCGCTATGTCCCCGGTGTGGAACCAGCCGCCCCTCCACGCCTTCTCGGTCTTCTCCCTATCCTTGTAGTACTCCGGCGTCACCCAGGGAGCCCTGACGACTATCTCGCCCATAGTCTTCCCGTCCCTGGGCACCGGCTCCATGGTATCGGGGTTGACTACGCGTAGCTGGACGAGGGGCACCGGCCACCCGGTGCGGAGGGCGTAGTCGAGCCACCTCTCCTCCGCCTCCCGGATATGGCCAGGCGGCAGGGCGAGGGTGAGCACCGGCGCGGTCTCGGTCATGCCGTAGCCGACGAACACCCTTATGCCGTGCCTGGCGGCGAGCTCCGCCAGGCCCCTGGGCAGCGCGGAGCCGCCGCTGATGAATGTGAGGCCCTTTAGGTTCCTCTTCTCGGCGTCGGGGTGCGTTAGAAGCATGTAGAGTATCGTCGGCACGCCTGCTGTGAGCGTGACACCCTCCTCCTCTATCAGCCTGAGCAGCACGGCGGGGTCGAGCTTGTTGGGGAACACCTGCTTCATGCCAACCATTGCGGCGAGGTAGGGGAGGCCCCAGCTGTAGACATGGAACATGGGCACTATGTGGAGTATCGTGTCGGCGCTGCTTATCCGGTACCCCGGCCACGTCGTGGCAAGGTGTATGGCGGCGCTCATGGTGTGGAGCACTATCATCTTGTGGCTGTGGTAGGTGCCCTTGGGGAGCCCCGTGGTGCCGCTCGTGTAGCCCATGGCGGCGGGCTGGTCCTCGTCAAGCTCGGGCCACTCGTAGCCCCCGGCGTGGCGGATGAGGTCCTCGTAGTTGTAGACTGGGCGGCCAGCGACGCTGTCGGGGTGCGACTCGGCATCGACGACCACAACTGCCTCCAGGCTCGGCACGTTCGGGGCAACCGCCTCGACGAGCTTGAGGAAGTCAATATTGGTTATCACGACCTTGTCGCCGGCGTGCCTCATCACGTATGCTATCTCGCTCGGCGCGAGGCGGATGTTGACCGGGTGAAGCACGGCCCCCATCATGGGGACGGCGAAGTAGGCCTCGTAGTGCCAGTGCGTGTTCCAGTCAAGCGTAGCCACGCGGTCAAGCCTCCCGACCCCGAGGCCCTCAAGAGCAGCGGCAAGCGCCTCCATCCGCTTCGCGGCGTCCCTCCACCGGTACCTCTCAACACCGCGCCCCTTCGTCCGATACACTATCTCCATGTCGGGGAATAGTGTAGAAGCCCGGTCATAGATTAGGCGAAGAGTCACATCGTGGCCAGGGCGATGAGGAACCCTCTCCGGCAGCGAGAAGGCACACCACCCCCCGGGGCAAGCCAGGGGCGCCTAGACAGGCGCCTTGGAGTCCTCTAGCCTGGCGCCGTGGCCCCGGGGGAGGGGGAATTGTTAACCCTAGCGTTCCGGCATGCAGAACCGTTGCCGGGTGGCCCTACCGTGGGGGAAGGAGGCCGCGGAGCCTCGGGTCACTAGCCAACGCCTCGGCCACGCTAGCCTCGTCCGCCGCCAGGCTAATCATCTTAGTCTTCCCGTAGCGGCCCCTGCTCACCACCCGGGCGTTCAGCAGCCCGAGCATGTCCAGCTCGTTGACGATGTCGCTGACCCTCCTCTGGGTGACCGCCTCCACGCCCAGGGCCCGGGCTAGCTCCCGGTACTCGGCGTACAGCTCCCCCGTGGTCGTGTACGGCTGTAGCCTAGTGAGGCGCAGCACCGCGAGGAGCACAAGCCGTGCGTGGAGCGGCAGCGTCGAGGCGACCTCGAGGACGCGGTCCCTCTCCAGCTGGGCCCACGCCCTCTTCACGTGCTCCACTGTGACGCGGCTAGCGTTCTCCCTCTCAGCCACCTCGCCCGCGACCCGGAGCAGGTCGAGGGCCCTCCTCGCGTCCCCGTGCTCCCTCGCCGCGAGGGCGGCGCAGTAGCTGATAACCGAGTCGTCGACTGCGCCTGGCTGGAAGGCTTCGTGGGCCCTCTCCCAGAGGATGTCGCGGAGCTGCTCGGCGTTGTATGGCGGGAAGACGACCTCCTCCTCGCCCAGGCTGCTCCTCACCCTCGCGTCAAGCATCTCCACGAACCGGACATCGTTAGTGATGCCTATTATTGAGACCTTTGTGGAGCCCCTGGGGAGTTCGTAGCCTATCCTGGTGAGCTTGTAGAGGAGGTCGTCGCCCCTCCGCCGGACCAGCCAGTCAACCTCGTCCAGGACGACGATGAGGACACCGCGTCCACGGGCGAGGGCCCGGACGAGCCTAGTATATACCTCGGCGGTGGAGAGCCCGGTGAAGGGGACACGGAGCCCGATGCTCGAGGCTATGTCGGCGAGCACCTTGTACGGGGTATCCCTCTGCCTAGTATTGACGTAGACATAGTCGACGGGGACGCCGAGCTGCCTCGCCTTCTCACGGAGCCTCTTCAACACGTATAGCGTTACCGCGGTCTTCCCAGTCCCAGTG
>JALUFI010000081.1 GCA_027043685.1 Pyrodictiaceae archaeon | reverse complement strand
GACCGTGCCACCTAAATGGGAGACACGGCAGCTTGACGTCCTCTCCGCCGGGGAGGGGCTCCGAGGAGCCTTGCAGACTGAGGCGCGTAGCAGCTATAGGAGCATGGCTGCACGGCTGGCGGAGGCTCTACGGGCAACCGGCTTCTTCGTGTTCGAGAAGGACATTGACCCCGTGGAGGAGGTTATGGAGGCCGTTAGGCGTGCCGGGCTTACGCAGGTACTCAACCTTGTCATGGTTGACCGCCGTAACGGAATCTACGCGCTTGAGCTAAACGACCGCGGGTGTAGAAGGAGCTGCGCCTACGAGGGAGGCTGCGGTAACGATAAGACCTGCCTGGAGGAGTGCATCGCCCGCTGCCTGGAGGAGCTAAGAAAGAAGGCCATAGAGGCACTGGAGAGAATTGCAGGCCGAGCCACTGGTCCAGGCAACGCTTCTCCTCTTCATCGCGGTTGACCCTCTCGGCAACGCCCCCCTCTTCTACGGGATAACCTCGGCGCTGCCCGGCGCGACGCGCAGGAGGATAGTGAGGAGGAGCATACAAGCAGCCTTCGTAATACTCGTAGTGTTCGCACTGCTCGGAGACATATTCCTCAAATACTTTGGTCTCACACTAGCAGATTTCCGTATAGCAGGCGGCATAATCCTGCTAATCTACGGCGTCGCCGGCATACTCGGCTTCACAGAGGCAACAATGATGAAGAAACCCGAGGAGGCAGAGAGCCTAGCAATAGTGCCCTTGGCAACCCCGCTACTAGCCGGCCCTGCGGCTATAGCGACAGTGCTCTACACGAAAGCAACACTCGGACTAGCCTCAACACTCGCATCAATACTGATAAACACAGCCATAGCATATGCCATGCTGATGAACAGCGATAGACTCATGGAGAAACTTGGCGAGAGCGGCGCAATAGCCCTCTCGAAGATAATGGCTATACTGCTGGCAGCAATAGCTGTCTCAATGATAAGAGGCGGAATAGAGGAAGCCATACAGATAATGAGACAAGAGGCCGGCAAGACAAAGTAAAACGAAGATACATGAAGGGAGACTCAGTGCAGGGGTGTCGGCTCTTAGCGCCGTGCAAGCTCCGCTAACCGGCGGAGCATTATCCTCCTCTCAACAGAGGCCACAAGCCTCCTCGTCGGTATCACAGCATCGGGGTTCACGCTTATGCTGTCAATCCCGTTCTCGACGAGGAACTCGACTATCTCCGGGTAGACGCTAGGCGCCTGGCCACAGATTGACACCGTGCGGCCGTGGCGGTGAGCAGCCTCTATCAGCATCTTTATAGCGCGGAGGACCGCTGGGTCGCGCTCGTCAAAGTAGCCCATGCCTGCAAGGAGCTGGGAGTCACGGTCAACGCCTAGCACTAGCTGGGTTAGGTCGTTGCTGCCTATGCTGAAGCCGTCAACAAGCTTGGCGAACTCATCTGCGAGGAATACCACACTCGGCACCTCAGCCATTATCCATACCTTGAAGTCACGGTTCCTCTCGAGACCCTCCTCAGCCATTATCTGGAGGACGCGCTCAACCTCCCACGTGGTCCTCACGAAGGGCAGCATGGTCCACACATTCTTTAGGCCCATCTCCTCGCGTACCTTCTTTATGGCGCGTACCTCGAGGCGGAACGCCTTCTCGTAGGCAGGGTGTATGTAGCGGGAGACTCCGCGCCAGCCCAGCATCGGGTTACGCTCCTCGGGCTCGTACTTCTCGCCACCCTTCAGCCCACGGTACTCATTGGTCTTGAAGTCGCTGAACCTCACCACCACGGGCCTCGGGTATATCGCGCTGGCGACCTTCGCTATGCCTTGCGCCAGCTTGTCTACGAAGAAGTCTTGCTTGCCTATCTCTATCAGGTAGAGCGGGTGGTAGCCTATCCAGTCCGATAGTATGAACTCTATCCTCATCAACCCTATGCCGTCGAACGGGAGATGCACATACCTATCTATGGCATCGGGCTCTCCAAGGTTCATGTATATCTTTGTGCCCGTCACGGGATAGAGGTCGCGCAGCACCTCAGGGGAGATGGCCGCCGCGGCGCCAGCAGTCTTCTCCTCGGCCTTCCTGCCGCCTATCTCAACCCTCCCCTCATAGACTACGCCGCGACTGCCGTCAACCGTTACGAGCATACCGGTCTTTATGACCTTGGTTGCATTCCCGGTGCCGACGACGGCAGGTATACCGAGCTCCCTGGACACTATGGCTGCATGGCTAGTAATGCCACCCTCGTCGGTAACTATTGCTGCGGCCTTCTTCATCAGCGGGACCCAGTCAGGGTCAGTCATCCTGGTCACGAGTATGTCGCCTTCCTGGAACTTCTCTGCCTCAGGGCTCCGAGGATCAAGTATGACCCTTGCTACGCCAGTTGCCACACCAGGGCTCGCTGGGAGACCACGTACCAGGACCTTGGCCCCTGCCTCGCCAGCCTCCTGGACCCCAGCCTCCCTGGCCTCCACTGCTCCCTTCTCCTTCAGCTTCCTGCTCCAGTAGGTCTCGTAACGCGCCTGAACAATGAACATGTTGTTTGGAGGAGCTATGTCCTTGTCTATAGCCCACTCTATGTCCATCGGGTGCTTGTAGTGATTCTCAATAGTTATGCCTAGCTTGGCTAGCCTCTTAGCCTCTTCGTCGCTTAGGCTAGGCTTGGTAGCCATATCCTCCGGAACCTTTACTACAACGTTCTCTCCCTTCTCAGGGTCATAGACTATCATTATATCTTTGCGGTTTATCTTCTTCTCCTTTATCTCAAGGGTTTTCTTGTCTATCACGAACTCGTCGGGCGTGACCTTGCCACCCACCACTGCCTCTCCGAGACCCCAGCTGGACTCAATCACTACAACACTAGTGTCGCCGGTGGCCGGGTGGAGGGTGAACATGACGCCCGCGGATCTGGAGTTAACCATTTTCTGCACAACAACTGCCATGGCTACCTTCATGTGGTCTATCTTGTGCTCCTCCCTATACACTATAGCCCTAGCGGTGAACAAGCTGGCCCAGCAGGCCTTCACCTTCTCAACAACGTTGTCCTCGCCGCGGACGTTGAGGTACGTGTCCTGCTGGCCCGCGAAACTCGCCCCCGGCAGGTCCTCGGCGGAGGCGCTGCTGCGGACAGCCACAAACGGGTTCTCAAGCCCAATCCTCTTCCCGAGTTCGCGGTAACTGCTTCTTATCGCCTCCTCGATGTCACGTGGCATAGGCTGGCTCATTATAAGGCTCCTAATCTGCTCACTAACCTTCTCAACCTGCTCAACATCGTCGATGTTCAAACCACTTAGTAGCTCACGTATCTTCTCCTCAAGCCCCGTCTCCTTTATGAAGCGGCGATACGCATACGTGGTGACAACGAAGCCAGGCGGAACCGGTATACCTATGGAGACGAGTTCACCGAGGTTTGCACCCTTACCGCCAGCGAGTTCGGTGTCACCGGCGCGAAGGTTCTCAATCCATACAATAATGGGCTGAGAAGCGGACGCCATGCCTCCTACCCCTGGGACTGAAGTGGCCACGTAGCTTGAGTTAAAAATCCTTGCTAGACCCTATCATAAAACCGCAACTGGGCGAGGGGCGTCCCCAGCCCTACCGCCCCTGGCCCTCCTCTCCGCTGCCCTGCTCCTCGACAAGACGCCTCAGCTCGACCCGGTAGCGGCCGCCACCGTACTCTACAATAGCAACAATACTCTCAATGTTCTCCACGGGGCCGAAGTACACCTCTATGCTTCCACCAGGCGGTATCCGCTTCCTTAGGGAAATGCGCTCGGTTATCTCCTTCCTCGCCGGGCGGCCTCCCAGAGCGGTCTCGTCCTCAACCCTCACAGTGACCCAGTACTTTATCTCAACAGCGTCGACATCTATGCTCTCGCCGCACTTGTTCACGATTATTACGTATGGGCCGTCGAACTTGCGGAAGAGGCATTTAGAGAGACGAGAAACAACCTCACCCGGCTCAAGAGGCACGGGGCAACACCCCTCAGTCTAGGACCCAGAGAGCCCCACGTACCGGAGACAAGGAGCTATTGAGGTAAAAGAAGAGAGCGCCTCGGCTCCGGTGGAGGCTCCTCACAGCCCCGCGATGCAGCCGGGGGCTCGGGGACGTGCAATCATCCTCACCGGCGAGCCCGCTGCTCTAGGAACCTGGTTGAGAACAGACTGCGCGGTAGCCCCTTAGCACCCCCTGTGCTCCTGCCCCGGTCGCTCTCTGGCGCGGGGGCTGAGGAGTAACCCCGTCTCCGTGAGCCCCGTGGAGGGGCTGTGATGAGTGCACCGGTTACCGACCCCGCATGGCTCGGTGCCGCTAAATCACTGGCTTCTGGTGCCCGTGTTGTAGCCCTAGTATGGCGGTTCCCCGGGGAGCCCCTTCTCCTGGCGGCAGAGCAACTCCTCCTCATCGCTATTCGCTGCCCTCTCAGCTGAAAACCGGGCTCCGCATCGGATCCCGGGGCTCCCCTTCAGGGCCTCCGGGGGGCTGGCCGGTGATACGCTAGGCGCTAGATATATCCCGGGCTCGTGGCGGGGTAGCACCCCTTCAAGGGGCATGCCGGTTTTGTCGGCTGAGAGGAGAGAGATTCTGAGAAGGGTTGGCCAGCTTTACCGCGAGCTGCATGCACCCTTCGTGGGCAGGGAGGAGGAGGCCCGGGCCATAGTCCTGGCGCTTCTTGCTCGTGAACATGCTGTGTTGATAGGTGAGCCGGGTACCGCTAAGTCGGCGATGGTTCGTAGGCTCGCGGAGCTGCTGAGCGCCAGGTTCTTCAAGTACCTATTGACGAAGTACACGGAGCCGAGTGAGCTCTTCGGCCCGCTTGACCTCAAGGCGCTGCGCGAGGGCAAGTACGTCAGGATAACTCACGGCAAGCTCCCCGAGGCCGAGATAGTTTTCCTCGACGAGGTGTTCAACGCCAACTCAGCCATACTGAATGCGCTGCTCAGCATAATGCAGGAGAGGGTTTGGTACGACGGCTACACAGAGATCCGTGTACCCCTCTGGACGCTCGTAGGCGCGACTAATCGTGTCCCCGAGGAGCCCGAGCTAGAGGCTGTCTATGATAGGTTC
>JALUFI010000080.1 GCA_027043685.1 Pyrodictiaceae archaeon | reverse complement strand
CCTCGCGGTAGCCCTGCCGGTCGAGCAAGGGTATACCGTCAACAATCTCCCTCGACAGCGCCTCGTCGCCCAGCAGCACGGCTTCAAGCTCCTCAGGGCCCCGCTGGGAGGCCTCGAGTATCCTGGGAGCCACGCCCTCGACCAGGAGCCTGGCCCACGCCACCCTGCCCTTGGAGGCCCACCAAGCCATGTTCGCTAGTAGCTCCGCCTCCGGGTCCCCAACGCCGCGGCTACGCAGCTCCCTCGCAACCACAGCCTTGGGGAGGAGGGGGATGGTGAGCACGCGGCTCCTCCAGGCAACGGGGCCGAACACCGCCTCCTTGAGGGTGGAGGAGGGCCCGAAGGCTAGGACTGTGTAGACCCATGTACTCCTAGTCCTTATCGCCTCCGCTAGGCCCCGGAGGGGGCTCGTTTCGTGCTCCACTATTCCCTTGAGTACGTCGTAGCTCTCCTCGACCTCGTCGACGAGCAGTATGAAGGGCTTTCCCTCCTCCCCTCCAAGCATCTTGGACACGAACTCCTCTACCACGCGGGGCAGCTCGGATTCGTGCACCGAGCCCCTCGTCTCGGTGATGAAGCCGACTATCCTGGATAGCTCGACCCTAGCGGCCGGGACGCCGAGCCTCTCCCTCGCGTACCACTCCAGGTGGCGGAGCAGGGTGGTCTTCCCGCTGCCGTAGGGCGCCACTATAACAGTCATCCAGTACTCGTCGCGGCCGCCCTCCACGTAGGCCTCTATCAGCTGCTCCGCCGCCTCCCTGACGCGGCGATGCTCCTCGCTGAAGTCGCACCATCCAGACGGCAGGCAGGCGCCGGGCAAGACTATAGCTCCCGGCGGCGTAGACTTCCACTCCGCGTCCACGCCTGCAGTAAAAAGCCTCAGACCCCTCCGCTGCATCGCGTAGAGGGGGCTGTGAGGAGCCCGCGCCTACAGAGCCTCCGCGAAGCCTCACCCAGGCGGTGAAGAGGGTCTTGAGTGCCGAGCCCCCTGCCGACGGCTACCGCGTCCTCTCGGTCCCGGCGGAGAAGCGGTGCCGCGTCATAAAGAGGCTCAACCGCTTCGTAGTACTCGTCGAGACCGACGAGGGCCCCACGAGGGCCCACATAAACAACACCGGGCGCCTCCTCGACGTATTGACGCCCGGCAGAGAGGCGTGCTGCAGGAGACTGAAGAGGCCGGGAAAACTATCCATGAGGCTATTCGCCGCCAGGTACGGCGCGGGCAGGGGCTGCGCGCTCCTAGACACGGGTCTCCAGGAGGAAGCCTTCGCGGCCGCGGTGAACCAGGGCCTGCTCCCCGGGTTCCAGGGCTGCCGGGTAGCCGCCCGCCGACCCCGCCTAGGCTCATCCTTCCTCGACTTCCTCCTCGACTGCGGCGGCGAACCAGTCTACGTCGAGACCAAGAGCGCGGTGCTCCTAGGCCCAGGCGCGGTCGCCATGTACCCGGACTGTCCAAGCATGAGGGGCAGGAGGCACATACGGGAACTCATAGAGGAGGCGGGGAGGGGCAGGAGAGTGGCACTGGTCTTCATAGCCGCGTTCCCAGGAGCCAGGGGCTTCAAGCCCAACCGGGAGGCAGACCCGGTGATAGCCAGCCTGGTCGCGGAGGCCCGTGAGAGGGGCGTCCAAGTGGAGGCCATAGGACTCCTCTACGACGACCAATCCGGCTCCGTAGCGTTGTATGCGCCGAGGCTCCCCGTTTTAGACCCCTAGAGGGAAGCGGTGACGCTCCACGGGGCCGGGGCTTGGCCGAGGGACTGGCTTCCAGGTACAAGCTGCTACTCGTTGACCTCGACGGCGTCGTGTGGCGGGGCTCGAGGCTCCTCGAGGAGAACATAGAGTGGCTCAGGGAGGCGCGGAGGAAGGGGCTCCGCTTAGTCTTCGTGACAAACAACTCCACGAGGAGTAGGAGGCTCTACGCCGAGAGGCTAACAAGGATAATGGGGTTCCCCGTGGCCGTCGAGGACGTCGTGACGAGCGGGTACGCGGTGGCTGCGCTGCTCCGCGAGAAGTACGGGAGGCTCCGGGTGCTCGCGGTCGGCGAGGAGGGGCTAGTGGAGGAGCTAGCTGGGCAGGGACACCTAGTCTACAGCGCCATGGACGGCGCGAGGTGCCCGGTCGACTTCGTCGTCGTCGGCCTCGACCGGGGCCTCACGTACCAGAAGCTCCGCGCCGCCCACGACGCGGTCAAGCGCTGCGGCGCCAAGATAGCGGCCTCGAACACCGACCACGTAATCCCCCTCGAGAGGGGGGACGCACCCGGCGCCGGCGCCGTGCTAGCGGCGCTACTCGCCTCAACCGGCGCCGAGCCCGTTGTTGTCGCGGGGAAGCCGGAGCCCTACATGTACGAGGCTGCGATGCGCTCAGTGGGCGTGGAGCCAGGGGAGGCCCTGGCGATAGGGGATCGCTGCGACACCGACATCGAGGCAGCCAGGAGGGCCGGGATAGACAGCGTCCTAGTGCTCACCGGGGTGGCGGGTGAGAGGGGGGAGCGCTGCCCCGCCACCTACGTGGCTCGGACGCTCCGCGAGCTACCGCTCTAGGCCCCCCAGTCCCGGGCCGCACCCCCGGCCTAGACGCAGGGCGTCATAACGCCGTCCATGGTTATCGTTGTACCTGTCATGTACTCCGCCTCGGGCTGCGCCAGGAAGGAGAGGAGGCAGCCCAGCTCCTCCGGCCTCGCAACCCTCCCCAGCTTGGAGAGCCCTATCACCCAGCGCCTCCAGGCCTCCTCGAAGCCGAGGCCCTGCCTCTCGGCGAGCCTGCGGATATTCTCCCTCGCCCCAGGCGTGTCGAAGCTGCCGAGGAGCACGGTGTAGGAGCGTATCCCCCTCCCCGAGTACTCGAGCGCTATGCTCCTCGCGAGCTGCACAAGCCCGGCCCTGGCCGTGTCGGCTAGCACGAAGTGAGGCATAGGAGCCTTAACCGTGACCGAGGATAGGAACACGATTACGCCCCGCCTCTCCTCGTCGAGGAGCCTCGCAACGTACCTGGTCGCGAGGTAGCCCGGGGTGACGAGGTGGAGCCTCGCCGCCTCCTCCCAGTCACTGTACCCGGCCTCGTGGAGGCTGCAGGGCTCGCAGGACACGTTCGGCGCATTGAAGACAACCATGTCCACTGCCCCGAGGAGCCTCCAGGCCTCGTCGAGGAGCCTGTCAACGCCCTCACGGGTCCCAAGCGCCGCGGCTACACCGTACGCCTCGCCTCCCCTCCTCCGTATCTCCTCGACGGCCCTCTCCACGCTCTCCCGGGTCCTACCGTTGACAACGACCCTTGCACCAAGCTCCGCCAGGGTACTGGCGGCGTAGAACCCTATGCCCCGCGTAGAAGCGGTCACCACGACCCCGGCGCCGTCGAGCCTGGGGCACGGCACAGCCGCTGCACCCCTCCGCGTGGAGGCCCCCTAGCCGTCCCGCCCGGGCCGGCCCAGTGGCTTAATGCAGGCCGGGGGCACCCATGGCGCCAGGTAGACCTTGCTGCTCGCCCGGTACAGGGGGACGCCGTGGCGGGCGAGGCACCGCGTGTCAATCTCGAGTATAACCACGTCGGGGCCGTGCCTCCTCCCGACCTCGGCAGCGGTCTCCGGGTCCGGTGACAAGTGGACCATCATCCTCTTCATGGGCTTGAGGCCCTCCCTCATTATCGGCTCCAGGCTGCGCCTAACCGTGCCATGGTAGAGCCTCGGCGGCGCCTCCCCGGGAGGCAGGGGCTCGTAGCCCAGCCTCACCCTCACGCTGTGACCGTAGGCTGCACGTATCCGCTTCCCATCGGGGCTGAGCTGGAACCTCCCCTTGGGGTCAAGCATCGCGACAGCGACTATGTGTTCCGGCCGCACCCATTGGTAGAGTTCGCGGTTCCTCCACCTCTCCCTTATCGCGCGGGCCAGCTCCCTTACCTCCACCCAGCCCTCCTCGTCGAGCCGCAGCCCGGCCTCCCCGGGTATGTGGCGAAGCAGCGCACTCATCAACTTGCTCAGCCGGAGCCTCTGCTCCCCGGTCAGTAGCAGCTCGGCCGGCTCCCCGCAGTGCATGGGCTCCTCGGTGTAGGCGCCGCAGCGCCTGCATCGGTAGATGGGCTTCGGCGCCGGCAGGGCCAGGCCACCCCTGCAGCCGCGTAGCCATCATACCCGCTGGGGCCTACATGGGGGAGGAGGGGAGGAGAGCCGGCTTATAGAGGGGCCGCGTGGCTTCGGCTGTGTGGAATCTCCCGGGATACGCGGCGGAGGCGCCTAGGCTATGGCTGGGTTTCCGGAGCTGAGGCCCCGTAGGCTCCGCTCCTCCAAGGCTATACGCGACCTCGTCGCCGAGACGAGGCTCGGCGTCGACGACCTCATGCTCCCCTTGTTCGTGAAGAAGGGTATCTCTGAGCCCGAGCCGATAGCGGCTATGCCGGGCCAGTACCGCTACCCGGTCGAGAAGGTCACCGAGGTAGTCGGCAAAGCCCTCGAGCTGGGCATCAAGGCGTTCCTCCTCTTCGGCGTCATCCCCGACGAGGAGAAGGACTTCCAGGGCACCAAGGCCTACGACCCCCACGGCCCCGTCCCGGAGGCGATAAGGCTGATCCGCCGCGAGTACGGCTACGAGCCAGCGATATTCACCGACGTCTGCATCTGCGGCTACACGAGCCACGGGCACTGCGGCATCCCGGTTGAGAGGCGCGGCCGCACAGTCATAGACAACGACTCCACGCTCCCAATCATCGCGAAGATGGCGGTGACCCACGCGGAGGCGGGCGCGGACTTCGTGGCTCCGAGCGGAATGATGGACGGCATGGTCAAGGCGATAAGGGAGGCCCTTGACCGGGAGGGCTTCAGCGACGTAGGCATAATGAGCTACGCGGTGAAGTACGCCAGCGGCTTCTACGGCCCATTCCGCGAGGCAGCCGGCTCCGCCCCCAGGTTCGGCGACCGGAGGACATACCAGATGGACCCCAGGAACGCAGCCGAGGCTGTGAAGGAGGCCATGCTGGACGTGGAGGAGGGCGCAGACATACTAATGGTTAAGCCAGCGCTCGCGTACCTAGACGTGATAAGCCTGGTGAAGGAGGC
>JALUFI010000079.1 GCA_027043685.1 Pyrodictiaceae archaeon | reverse complement strand
GTGGTTGACGGGGAGGAGCTGGTCGGCATAATAGCTCCGAGCGACATAGCGTTCCTCTCAGACCTGGGCGGTGGTCGGAAGGAGAAGGTCAAGCATGTGAGGCGCTTCGCGGTCCTGCCCAAGGGCCGCCTCGGCCCCGTCTACACCTATACAATGACTGTTGCCCAGGACGTGATGACCCCGGACCCCGTTACTGCTGGCCCCGACGCGGATCTCGCTGAGGTAGCCCAGCTCATGATAAGGGGTGGCTTCAGCTCGGTCCCCATAGTGGTTGACGGGAAACCTGTGGGTATAGTGGTTAAGCACAACATCCTTGAAGCAGTGGCGGGTAGATAGGGCGGCTCATGGTGGGGCCGCCGGGAAAGGGGAGCTGTTTTAGCCTCATCCGGTCACGGCGCCTAAGGTCTTCTCGGGTAAGCGCGGGACCGGGCCCCGCGGACCCGCCTATAGCCGTGCGTGGAGGTGGTGCTGTGTGGGCCTTGAGGGCAAGAAGGCACGTGACATAATGATGACTGATTATCCTGCTGTCGACAAGGATGAGACGCTTGAGCATGCTGTGAGGGTTATGAAGCGCTACGACATGGACCGTGTGCTGGCATTTGAGGGCGAGAAGCTGGAGGGTATTATGACTAAGAAGGATATAATGATGAAGCTCGCCACGATGAGGACGAGGAACATAGTGCCGGGGAGGATGCACGTCTCGAGCTTCATGACGTGGAACCCGAGGACGGCGCCGCCAGATGCAACAGCGGTCGAGCTGGCTCAGAGGATGATAAACGAGGGCATAGGAAGCTACCCGATAGTAGAGAACGACAAGGTCGTCGGCCTCGTGACTCGCTGGGAGATAGCCTCCCTCGTGCCGGAGCTGGGCGACGTAAAGGTAGTGGACGTAATGACCACGGTGCCCGAGGTGCTCAAGACGACCCACAAGGTGCTGCATGCCAGGCAGCTGCTGCTCCGCTACAACATACTCTTCCTCCCCGTCGTCGATGAGGAGGGCCGCCTAGTCGGCTACGTAACCGTAGACGAGATAGCTGATGCTCTGCTCGCCTTCCACGACATAGTGCCCGAGAAGTACCGCAAGGAGAGGATAGACCACCTACTAGTCGACGACGTGATGAGGCTGAGGCCGCCCATAGTGAGCCCCGACGACAGCGTGGTAACGGCCTACGAGAGGATGAAGGCCAAGAAGACCAAGGGGGCAGTTGTGGTGCATGAGGGCAAGCCTATAGGCCTCGTGACTCTAAACGAGCTAGTGAAGCTCGTGGCCAGCCGCGGCTAGCCCTCCCACATGTTTCAGGGCCTGGCCAGGGGAAATAGGGGGTTCTGCGTCCACTGGTTCTCTCGGTGCCCGCTGCAGCACCGTTACCACGGTGTGGCCCGGTTCCTTGCATTTGTGGATGAGGTGGGTTTCAGGGCCTTGGCTCGCCGCAGGCCCAGGTTCATAGTGGACTCGATGCTGGGTAGCCTGGCGCGGTGGCTCCGCATACTGGGCTACGACACTGTCTACGCCAAGGGCTGGCACGATGCCAGGATACTGGAGGTAGCTGCGGAGGAGTCGAGGGTAGTCGTCACCAGGGACCACGGGCTCTATAGGAGGGCGCTCCGCAGGGGCCTGGAGGCGGTTCTGGTGGGCGAGGACCCGGCGGAGGCGCTCGCTATCCTCAACCTCCGGTACGGTATCCGGCTCGAGGCGAACCCTGACGAGAGCCGCTGCCCTCTCTGCAACGCGCCGCTGCGCCGCGCCTCAAGGGAGGAGGTCAAGGGCAGGGTTCCGCCGCGGGTGTATGAACGCTACACCGAGTTCTGGGTGTGCACGGGCTGCGGCCAGGTCTACTGGAGGGGCGGCCACTGGAGGGGCATAGAGGAGACGCTCGCAAGGGCCAGGGAGAAGGCGGCGCTACTGGCCTCTAGGAGGCGGGGCGGTTAGCGAT
The DNA here is from genome assembly GCA_027043685.1 of Pyrodictiaceae archaeon. Lineage (GTDB taxonomy): Archaea > Thermoproteota > Thermoprotei_A > Sulfolobales > Pyrodictiaceae > QNYQ01. The sequence goes on along the minus strand of JALUFI010000079.1, from coordinate 3,150 downwards.
CGAGGGCCTCCTCACTGCAGCGCCTTAGGGGCTCGGCCGCGTTTGCAGCAGGCATCCCGCCCCAGCACACATGGAGCCTGCGGGGCGGCGCCTTATTACCTGGCTGCATGGCCGCTGTGGCTGACGGGGCCCAGTGTTCCCCCCGGGGGCTTCTCCCCTCGGGCCCTTCTCGGTGAGGCCTAGGGCGGCTCCACGTGGCCTGGTGCTGCGGGGGCTCCGAGCGGTGATGGCTTGATGGCAGGCAATGTGACTGCCGCGGGGTTTGTCCAGGAGCTTGCCCAGAGGCTGTCCTCGGTTAATCCGTTCCTAGCCTCATTCATGATATCGTTTGTAAGCAACTCGATACCATTCATGACTGTCCCCTACCTGGCGCTCATAGCTGGTTACGGTGCGCTTCTCAATGATAACTTTGAGCGCTTCCTGGTGGGTATAGGCGGGGGGCTCGGCGCAGCCATTGGTAAGATGGTCGTGTTCTACTTTGGCCGGGAGTTCCACCGGGTCCTCTCGGAGGAGACGCGTGAGAACCTAGAGTTCTTCGCTAAGGCGTTCCAGCATGGCGTGTTCATCGCTATATTCCTCTTTGCAGCGCTGCCTCTGCCTGACGACGTTCTCTACATACCCCTCGGGGTCGCCGGCTATAACCCTGTGTTGTTCTTCACGGCGGTCGCGCTCGGCAAGATACTCCTGACTCTGGGCGCCGTCTACTTCGGCGATATAGTCGGCCAGGCGGCTGCATGGCTCCAGGTAGCCTTAGGGCTCGGGGGCGGCGAGGAACCCAACCCCGTGGTTACCGCGCTGCTGCTCCTGGCGGCAAGCATTGCCGTGACAATCATGATCATAAGAATGGACTGGAAAAGGGTAGTCGAGGTCTATAACGAGTATGGTCCGCTGGCGGGTCTCTACGAAATGGGTCTCCAGGCTGTTGCAGCTCTCATGCCCCGTAGGTATGGCCGCTCCTTCGTTGAGAGAGGAGAAGCTCTGCTAGAGAGGCTGCGAGGAGAGCAGCAGCGGCGACCCGTAGAGGGGTGACCCGGTAGCCGCCGGGCCGGGGCAGGGTCCTGGAGGAGGCGCTGCTGCTCGCCGCAGCCGTGCCCGCGGAGCCGTTTGCCTCGGTCCTATTGGCGGCGGCTCCCCTGCCGAAGACCTTGCGGTAGGCCTTGGATATCCCGAAGGGGTAGTCCGTGGCGGGCTCCGGGGGAGTGAACGTCCTCGGGGCCCCCGTGGGGGCCTCGGCGCCGGGGCTTGGCGGTGGAGAGGCCCTCACCCGGAGAGTCAGCGTCCTCGGGCCGCACTTCAGTACCAGTAGCGCGTCGCTGCCGTAGGGTAGGGGGTACGGTGTCTCCAGTAGCCCGTTCCGCGGGACGAGCGGCGTGGGCGGCGTGCCGGGGGGCGCCTCCACGGAGGCCTCGAGCCTTGCCCCGGGCGGGGGCTGCAGGGCGAGCACGTAGCCCGTCGGGGCCGCGTCTGGCAGGGGCGCCGCGGGCAGAGCCCTCAGCACCATCTTGCCGCACGGCGTGTCTAGCACCGTGGGGCGCCCGGGCTGCAGCACTACGGCGGCCAGCAGCGCGGCGGCGAGGAGCAGCCTGTGCAACCCATTCTCCCTGCCGAGGCCCAGGCCCCTGTACGCCCTGGCCCCAGTCTTTAACCTAGCCCGGGCCCCAGGCCACGAGCTGCAGGAGCGTGGCGGCGAGGCCCCGGAGGAACTCCGCGAGCCCCGGGGCGTCTATGCCTAGGTGCTTCATCTCCCGCAGGCTCCTGCCCTGCAGCGCCCTCGCCGCGAGGACTAGGCGCTCACGGTCGCCGAGCACCCAGAGGCCGCCGTATAGCCCTGCGGCCGCCTGCGCGGCGGCGGCGAGCGCAGCCACAGCGGCCTCCGCTCCCCCCTGGCCGGACGCCGCCCTGGCGAGCACCGCCGCCTGGCCCCCGGCGAGCTGGACGCGTGGGAGCCTATCCTCGAGGCCGGGGGCGCCCCGCAGCAGCTCCGCGTAGACCTCGGGGGGCAGGGAGCGGTAGAGGCTGCCCCCAGCCCAGAGGAGCCCCGTGAGTAGCCCCGCAGCCGCCTCCGCCACGGCCTCCTCGCCGCCGCTGGTGAGGCCCTTGGCCACCCCTATGTTGTGCTCACCCGTCACCCGGTTGGGGAGCGGCGAGGCGTAGACGGGGAGGAAGCCGTTACGGAGCCAGAACCGGGTCACCTCCACCCTGCCGTAGATGGCCCCGAGCCAGTCCAGGCCCCTCTTCCTCGCCTCCTTCTCGACGCCGCGGAGCAGCCTGCTGCCGAGGCCGCGGCGCTGCAGCCCGGGATGCACGGCGATGCGCACTATCCTCCACCCCTTGCCGACGCGGTGGTAGCCCGCCGCCTCCGCCAGCTTGTCCACAAGTATCCTGGCCTCCCACGGTGTCTCAACAGTCTCCTCCGAGACGTCTGCGACGGCCACGGGCTCCTCCCCGGCGAGCAGCGCGTAGAGGCGGTGGTGCGGCGCGTCAAGGATGAGCGCCAGGTCGTCGGGCTCGTTGCGGTAATGCGCCTCCACCAGTATCGAGTACAGCTTCTCGAGCAGGACGGGGTCCTCGGCCAGCCCCAGGCGGTCAACCTCCACTACCCGCGGCTCGCCTCCGAGACCCGGCGGGGGCCCCGGCTCGGCGCGTAGCATGAAGGTCGTGTACACCCAGTCCTCTAGGGGGTCGCCGGGCGGGTACCGCACCGGGGTCGAGAGCTCCACCACTAGCCTCGGCGCGGGGATCAGGGACTCAACCATGTGGGCCAGCACTCTGCCGCTGCCCTCGTAGCCGTGTATAGTGGTTGCCGCGAGCAGCCGGGGGCTCCGCGCGGCGAGCACACGGAGCCTCGAGGGCCCCAGCGCAGCGGCCTCGTCGACCACTGTGTAGGGCCCGGGCTGCGCCTGGTCCGGGGTATGGTAGCGGACATGGAACCATGGCCCCGCGACGCCAACCACTACGCCGTGCTTCTCAACCCTCCAGTGCCTTACACCGAGCGCCTCCAGAGCCCTGTCTAGGACGCGGAAGAGGCTCTGTACGCCCCACACGGTGGGCCCGGTGACTGAGACGAAGCCAGCCATGTGGCTATGGATGAGGTAGGCGAGCACCAGGCCGAGGAGCCCGGACTTCCCCCGGCCCCGGTCCCCGAGAACC
>JALUFI010000078.1 GCA_027043685.1 Pyrodictiaceae archaeon | reverse complement strand
CCTCGTCTATCTTGGAGAGTACCTCGTGCAGCAGCTTGTCTATCTTCTCGACCTCGTCGTTCTTCACCTTGTAGCGCACCATCACCATCTCCCTCAGCAGGGTGCCCAGCTTCTCCCTGATGAACTTCACCGGGACTCCCTCCTCGACCGCGCGGTAGGCATGGTGGTAGAACTCCATTATCATGTAGAGCTGCTTCCACTGCTTCTGGGGCGTCGCGAACGCGTCGACTGGGTCGAAGGCGTTCTGCTGGAGGAAGCCCTCGCGGAGCAGCCTCGCGGTCTCCAGTACCAGCTTGTCCTTCTCGCTGAGGCCCTCTGTGCCGACCAGGCGGACTATCTCCTTCAGCTCGTCCTCGCGGAGGAGGAGCTTGTATGCCTCGTCGCGGTACTGCTTCCACCTGGGGTCTATGTGCTCGGCCCACCACTTCGCCACTAGGTCCACGTAGGCGCTGTAGCTCATTATCCAGTTTATCGCTGGGTAGTGCCTGCTGTAGGCGAGCCTAGCGTCCAGGGCCCAGAAGACCCTTATGAACCTCTTCGTGTTCGCTGTGACGGGCTCGGTGAAGTCGCCGCCCGGCGGCGAGACCGCCCCAACTATGGTTACGCTGCCTACTCTCTCGGGGCGGCCGGGTATCTTGGCGCGGCCCGCGCGGCTGTAGAACTCTGCGAGCCTGCTGGCGAGGTAGCTGGGGAAGCCCTCCTCGGCGGGCATCTCCTCGAGGCGGCCCGCTATCTCGCGGAGCGCCTCCGCCCAGCGGCTCGTCGAGTCAGCCACGAGGAGCACGTCGTACCCCATGTCGCGGTAGTACTCGGCTATTGTTACACCGGTGTAGATGCTCGCCTCCCTAGCAGCGACTGGCATGTTGCTCGTGTTGGCTATCAGCACTGTGCGCTCCAGCAGCGGCCTGCCGGTCCACGGGTCCTTGTACTTCGGGTACTTGACCAGCGCCTCAGTCATCTCGTTGCCGCGCTCACCGCAGCCTATGTAGATTATGACGCGGGCGTCGCTCCACTTCGCGAGGCTGTGGAGGGTGACCGTCTTGCCGCTGCCGAAGGGCCCGGGTATCGCGCCGGTGCCGCCCTTAGCCATGGGGAAGAACGTGTCTATGACGCGGAGACCGGTTATCAGGGGGAGCACGGGGTCGTACTTCTCCACCACGGGCCTGGGCTTCCTCACGGGCCACTTCTGCATCAGCTTGAGCTCCCTCTTCTCCCCGCTAGGCGTCCTAACCACTGCTATAGTCTCGGTAACTGTGTAGTCGCCCTCCGGCTCCAGGCTCTCAAGCACACCACTCACATCCGGGGGCACCATTACCGCGTGGCGTATCAGGGGGGTCTCCTGCACGTAGCCCAGCACGTCGCCGGGGCCCACCTTGTCGCCCGGCCGCAGCTCCTTGTTGGGCTCGAAGCCCCACTTCTTGTCCCTGGGCAGCGTGGGCACCTTGACGCCGCGCTTGATGAACGGTGACTTCACTACCTCCTTTATCGCGGAGAGAGGGCGGCCTATACCGTCGAATATGCTCTGGAGGAGCCCCGGCCCCAGCTCTATGCTTAGGGGCGCGCCGGTGCCGTAGACGGGCTCGCCGGGGCGGAGGCCAGTGGTGGTCTCGTATACCTGGATGAAGGCGAGGTCCCCGCTCATCCTGTTGATCTCGCCTACGAGGCGCTCCTCGCCGACCTCAACCATCTCGTACATCTGGGCGCCGCGCATCCCCTCTGCTACCACGAGGGGGCCGGAGACACGGACAATCCTCCCAACTACGGGCAACACGCTTCACCCCGCGGGGCGTGGCGCGTGATGGGCTACTTGAACAGCTCCTCGGCTATCAGGGAGCGCGCCTTGTCTATCACGTCACTGAGCACGTTGTCTAGGGTGAAGTCTAGCACTGTGCCGTCCTCGGCCTCCACTAGGAAGCCGCCGTGACCGCTGGTGGTCTCCCCGCCTAGCTCGAAGCCGTAGCGCTTCGTGAGCCTCGCGACAAGCTCCCTATCCCTCTCGGTCGGGATAACCTTTGCCTTCTTGCCGCCGAGCTTCTTCTTGGCGTCCTCCATCAGCCTTGCGAGGAACGCCTCGTAGCGGTCCCTGGGGACGTAGTCGTGGAGCTTCTCCAGGGCCTCCTGGAGAACTTCGTCGACGTACCTCGCGCGGAGCTTTGCCAGCTCGCGGCGCAGCTCAACCTCCTTGGTCGCCTCGGCGCTGCGGAGCCTCTCCTCGAGGCCGCGGAGGCTCTCGTCCAGGGCCTTCTCTAGCTCGCGGAGGGCCTCGTCGTAGGCCTTCTCCAGGACGCTCCTCGCGGCCTCCAGTGCTTCCGCTATCCTCTTCTCTATGTCTTGCCTGGTCTCCTCTATTACCTGGTTTACTATCCTCTCGGGGTCGCCGACTACGCGTGGGGCCATGGCCCAGGCATCCCCCGGGGCGCGGCGTGGGTCTGGAATGCTAATATTTAACCCATTCCGAGTGCCTTGAGCAGCTCCTTCTGCACGTCCATGGGCTTGCCCCTCTCCCGGGGCGTGGGGAGGGAGGCGACTATGAGGTCCGGCCTCTTCCTCTGCACCGCCGAGAGGGTCTCGTCGCCGAGGCCCTCGTAGTACTCGGCCGCTATGAAGACTACTCCGACGTCCTCCCTGGAGAGTAGCTCTAGGAGGAGCCTGCGGGCCTCCTCGGTGCTCCTCGCCTTGAACGAGAGGGCGCCTATCATGCGGTAGAAGCTCGCGATGTAGGGGTCCGCTATGACTGCTATCCGTTTCTCAACCAAAACCGTTGCCCCCGGCTTGGTCACCGGGCTCCCAGAATAAGCATTTTTAAAATCATTCGGCGTGGAGGAAGGCGCCGCGGGAGAGGTGCAGCCCAGGGAGGCTCAGCGAGGCGAGGTGTAGAGTGGCATGGGGCTCCTCATAGCCAGGTCGCCGCCGGTGACCGTGGTCGTCGTGCCGAGGAGCAAGATGCTTGAGGCCGCGAAGGCCCTGGCGGAGTGCGGCTGCTTCCACCCCAGCGGGGAGGGCGACGAGAGGCTCCGCAACCTGGCGCGGAGGCTACGCGGCGAGATAGAGGTGCTGGCCCAGCGGATAAGGAGCCTCCTGGAGAGGGTGGGCGAGGCCCCGGAGGCCAGGGCCGAGGTCGTGCTCACACCAAACATAGCCGCCTCAACGTCCACAGTTATAGCGTCGGTCAACAAGTTCCTCGAAGACGTTGAGGAGGGGCTGGCGGGCCTCGCGGAGGGGAGGATAGGGCCCCTCCGCGAATACGTTGACATCATAGAGAGGTATAGCTTCATAGACGTGGACCTGGCGGCCCTCAGCAAGGCGAAGCACCTACGCGCCGCGCTGTTCCGCGTCCCCGCCGAGGCCGCCCCGGGCTTCGAGCAGAGGATGCAGAGCATAGGCGCCTACGCGGTAGGCTTCAGCATAGAGGACGGCTACACCACCTACGTGGTTGTCTACACGCCGGACGCGGAGCAGACGGTGCTAAGGGAGGCAGGCGAGGCAGGCGCCTCCCTAATCCTGCTCCCAAGGGTGAGGCTTACACGGAGGGACGTGGAGGAGCTGGCCCGTAAGCTGAAGGAGGCCCTGCTGAAGCTGGAGGCCCTCGCCGCACTCCTCCGCGTGATAGAGTCTGCCCACGTGACCAGGAGGCTCGCAGTCTTCACCGGCTACGTGGCCGAGGACGCGCTGCCGAGGCTCACCGAGGCCCTCAACCGGAGCGTGGACGGACTCTACACGATCTACGCCAGGCCGCTCCGGGGCCGCGTGCCGGAGGAAATGCCCACGGAGTTCAAGCCGCCCAAGCTGCTGAAGCCCTTCGTTGACCTCCTGGAGATGTACGGGCTCCCCACGCCCGGCGAGTTCGTGCCACTACTATTGATGGCTATAACGTACCCCATCATATTCGGCATGATGTTCCCCGACGCCGGCCACGGGCTCGTGCTGCTGCTCTTCGCACTCTACCTGCTGGCATCGAAGAGGGTTAGCCAGGGCTGGAAGAGCATAGGCCAGCTACTAGTCTACCTCAGCATAGCCGCGATAATCTTCGGCGTGCTGGCCGCCGAGTTCTTCGGTCCAGTGACCCCGGTCGCCGACTGGATGTACAAGAACCTGTGGCACGGCCACCCGCCCTACGGGTCCCCGGTGCACGAGATATACCTTAGGTTCATAGGCGCCGCCGGCGCCGAGGCAGGCGAGGCCGTCAAGATACTGACGTTCCACGCGCTGTACGTGAGCCTTGCGCTGGGCTCGGTGCTGCTGGCGCTGGCCAGCTGGCTCGGCGTCTGGAGGGCTGCGAAGGAGAGGGACCCGGAGCACTTCCTGGCGACGCTGGCGGCCGCGCTGGGCTTCACGGGCGTGCTCGTGATATTCCTGGGCAGCTACGCGGTTGGCCTCCACTACGAGGAGGGGCTGCGGGGCACCCTGCCAGTCGTGTACGCCATGTTCGGCTCCAAGGGCCTGCCGCCGGCAGCCTACATCTACGGCAACATAGCCAACGCGCTGATAATACTGGCCCTAGTGATAGACTTCGTCGCGCCAATAATCTATGGCCACGAGCCGATGGGGACCAGGCTAATACTGGCGTTCGTCGAGGTCTTCGACCTGGTGCTAGTGATACTGAGCAACACGCTGAGCTTCGTACGAATAATGGGTATAATGCTGGCGCACAGCGGCCTAATGTACGGCTTCTACGTGATAGCCGCGAAGGCCGCGGGCGCGGTGCAGCCCAGCCAGGTGCTAACTAACCCAGCAGGCCTAGCAACTTACATCATAGGCAACCTGTTCGTCATAGGCTTCGAGGCCTTCATAGCCAGCATACAAACGCTGAGGCTGCACTTCTACGAGATGTTCACCAAGTTCTACGAGGGCCGCGGGCGCCGCTACCGCCCAGTAAAGCTGCCGCCAGGCGTCGAGATCAAGATAGCAGCCACCCCGAAGGCCTAGGCCCCGGGAAGGCGCAGCCCAGGCTGTTTTTCCCCCGAGACGCAGGGGGCGTTGCGCGCCCCACGACCCTCTCTCCATTCTCCATGCCGTCATCCAGTCCCTGGGGCCCACGCTTATCCCTCGCCGCGACAGCTGCTCCTCCCGGGGGGCTCTAGGGGATGGGCTGCAGAC
>JALUFI010000077.1 GCA_027043685.1 Pyrodictiaceae archaeon | reverse complement strand
GACGCGTGGCGGCGGCTCCACCACCAGCCCCATGGCCTCCACAGCATCCCGGGCAGCCGCCGCGCCCCTCCAGAGCTGGGCGTAGAGCGCCGTGTAGAAGTAGAGAGCCGGCAGCCCCCCGGCGGCCGCCACCAGGCCCCAGGCGCCCCTACCCCGCGAGGCGGCAGCGGCCTCGGCTCTCCGGGGCCTCGACGAGGCCAGCACGCCAGCGGCCCGGTAGGAGTCGAGAGCCACCGCCAGCGACGACACGACGCCGGCAACCACGAGGGCGCCCACAACCCTCACAGCCACGAACCCAGCCGGGATAAACGAGTAGACAGCGAGCGCGGCGGCCGCAAGGAACACCGAGACACCCGCAGCCCCCGCCAAGGGCCTCCACTCAGCCAAGGCGGCGCAGAACCCCCTGCAAGCCGCCAAGGGCCCAGGCAGGCCAGGGGGTGAAAAGAGGGGACCTAGGACTCGGAGCCCCCCAGCTCCACCCCAGCCTCCCTGAGGGCCTCCTCCAGCCTCTTCTCAAGCAGCGCCGCGGCGCCCTCCAGCCTCTTCCTCTGCTCCCTCAGCACATCCTCCTCCCCGGTCCCCGCGGCCAGCCTCTCAGCCTCCTTGAACCGTATAATCGCGTACGAGACCGCCTCCACAGCGTCCAGCAGCGCCGCCACGCCCCGCGGAACCTCGCCACGCTTCTCGGCCAGGAGGCCGTAGACGCACTCCAGGTGCACAACCCGGCCGCCCGGCAGCCAGAGGAAGCGCTGCCCCTCAAGCACCGGCTCGCCGCAGACACTGCACCTCCACGAATGATACCCGCCAACCAGCCTACCACCAGCCAAGGACACCACCCCTCTACGCCTGGGCCTGGAGTCCGTGGATCCTTGCTCCTCGGGGACGCGAGGATATAGTGGTTGACTGTTGGGACGCTTAGCCCCAACCTGGCTATACACTTCTTTTATGGGCTTCTTTTCCGACGACTCCTCAGCTCCCTGCACACACCGGCGGCCCAAAGGGCGTTGCTAGGCCGTAGCAGGACCTCGCTCCCGTGGCCCAGTTTCTGCGCGAGCAGTGCAGCGAGCTCGGTGAGGAACTGCTTTAAGGCCTCCACAGCGCCTCTCAGAACATCGTGGCCCGGTTCCCTTCCGTATCTCTTTTCAAGGAACCTCTTTAAGTCGTCAAGTAGTTCGCTGCTGCTGTTAAAGCCCACTACAAGTACAGCTGCAGAGGCAACTGGTTGGATACCTAACACGCTGGCTAGACTTGTGGCGATAGCGATACAGTTGCCTAGCTTGGTGTCCAGGTTAAGTCTCTTAATGAAATCCTTGGCATGCTCCTGTACTCCGTGGCCACTGTATCTAGGGCTAAGGAGCGTAGCAACGGTGTGGTATAGCATGCCAAGGGCCTTCAACTCGTATGCAACAGCCACGGGGCCGAGGCCCGGGCACTCACCAATCACTATGCAGTCGCAGTGAGACGCGCGGCCAGAGACCGAGCGCCCGCGGACAGCCTGCTGAGGGAGAAGCTCGGCGTTGAGGTAGAGAACCGCGTTACCGGGAACCGGCGCGCAGACATTGTTCTCGCAGCAGGGGATGTCGGCGGATCCCTGAGCCAGCTTAGGGGCCAGGGCAGGCATCCCCCACAGCGCTGCCCTCTAGGGCTCTAGGCCAGGAGCCGCTCGAGGCTCCACCGGGCTACCTCGAGCACGACGTCGCTCAGACCGGGAAGTCTCGATAAAGCCTCATCGAGCTTTAGCTCTGCCACCTCGTAGCCCTTTCCCGCCCTCCGCTTCCTCGTATAGAGTATCCGCACATCGAGCCTCCTCAACTTCTCCTCTTCGAGGACCGGCATGCTTACGTTGAGCCTCTCTGCGAGGCTATCCAAGGCCTTCTGGAGTGTACCAGTCCTTGCTGCTCTTACAAGCTCTAGGAGCGTTACGGCGAATACGTCGCTGTGTGTTGTGACGGCTACGCGTATACCGGTGGACGCGAGGCGGAGGATGACGGCTGCGGCCACGGCCTGCATGGCGGGGTGGAGCTGGGACTCTGGCTCCTCGATGAGGAGCCACTTCTCATCTGCCTCGCCTCCGACGAGGCTGGTCGCTGCAAGCATGAGTGCAGATGCTTCGGCTGCGAGTGCCGAGGCGAACTTCACGGGCACGCCATCGCCGTTGAACTCGTAGACCAGTTCCCCAGGTTCGGCTCTAAGCTTACCCATTAGTAGAGGCTTGAACGCCTCAATCATTTCAACGGCCGCCTTTTCTCCCCTAAGTAGCTTAGCGTAGCCTCGGGCTACGGCCTCGTAGAGGCTTAGGAATGGCAGGCTCCTCTCGCCGAGAATCTCGCTGACAAGGCTGGCTTCGTAAAGCCTCCTAGCCCCCGGGAGTGAGCTGTAGAGCAGTATCTGTGCCGCCACGCTCCTCCCGTACGCGGCGTAGACTACGCGTACACGAGTCACGTATGCGAGGCAGCGCTCAACGAGGAGCCTCAACGGGAGCCTCATTTGCAGTATAAAGCTGAGCTCCTCGGCCTCCTCCTCCCAAGCCTCCTTGCCACGCTCTGCTCCAGGGCTCATACCCTGGGGCAGCCACGGTCTAAGGCTCGGCCTCCTCGGCGGCCGGAGGCCCTGTACCTCCACGCAGACGGCGCCAGCCTCGGCCTCGAGGAGCCTCCCCCCATAGGTCTCAATAAGCGTCTCCGCGGCCGCTCTCCTCGCTGAGTCTCGGAGCCGCCGAAGCCCATTGAGGGAGGGTTCGGCTTCAACGCGGTGGGGAGGGAGAAGCGATTGGGCAAAGCAGTCTCCTATACGGCTATACACGGTCTTCGCTAGCGTGTCGTAATCAAGGCATACTCTAGCGTCAAACAAGCCCCCCTTGGTGCTGGAGGGCTTTATCTTGATGCGGAGAAGCCTATCAGCGTCAAGGCCCGGGGCAGGGTGCTCGGCGATACACGAGGCCAGGCCCCAGGGGTCGCCGGGTGCGAGGGCCTCGTAGAGGGCGCGGAGCAGGTAGCTCTTACCGGTATTGGGCCTCCCCACGATGACTGTCACGTCCCCGAACACAGCCTCGGTGTCCCTCAGCGGTCCCAGCTTCTCTACCCGCAGCCGCAGTGGTCTATGCAAGAACCGCCGCCCCCGTCTCCCCGAGTAATACCTCTGCAAGTGCTGCTCTTACCGCTGCCCCCTCCCAGGTTCAAAAGACGGATGGGTACCCGGTAGATTGAAACCACGCTTTCCCCATAGCGGTTGCCTTGATGTAAAGCCCTTAGCAGTACCAGGGAGCGAGCGGGCCCACAGCCGCGGCCTCGGCGCCGAGAGAGGCTAGCAGGCTTCATGGGCTGTTGCTCCGTGCTCGGCGCCGCTACGTAGAGAGGTGCTGGCGCCTTGCAGCGTGAGTGGCCGCGTCCGCTGGTGCTCCCCGTCCACAACCTCGGCGCGGGCGGGAACACGCCGCCCTACTGGCTTCCGCCTCCACGGGGCCTCGGCTGGCCCTACGCGTTGTTCAACGCCTTCTTCCTCCGCCCCGGGCACAGCGCCTCCATGCTCCACCCCGGCATCCGGGCCTGGGTCGACAGCGGCGGCTTCCTCTACCTCGAGGCGCCTCAGCGCCGCCTAGCGGGCCTCCACGCGGCGGGGAGGAGGCTGGCAAGCCGGCCGGCGCTTATCCCGGGCAGGGAGGAGTGGCTGGGGCTCGCCGAGGAGGTTCTCCGGCGCCAGGAGGGCTTCGGCGCAGAGGCCGCCTTCACGCTGGACGCCCCCCTGCCGCCCGGGGCCCAGCTGGACCCCGGCTGCTGCCCGGGAGCCGTCGCGGAGAGGCTCCGCCTCACAGCCGAGGCCGCCGCCCTCGCCTACCAGCTCCGCGCCAGGAGGAGCATGAGGCTCCTAGTAGTCCTCCACCACAACGGCCCCGAGACCCTCCGGCGGCTCCTAGACACTCTCTCCAGGAGGCTCAGGGAGCGGGCAGGCATGTCCCTAGACGAGGTGGACGGCTACGCCCTCGGTGGCCTCGTGCCCCACAGCGGCAAGCTCTGGCTCCTCGCCCGCCGCCTCCAGGAGACGAGGCGCCTCATAGGCTGGGACAAGTGGCTCCACATACTAGGCGTCGCCAGCCCCCACAACATCCCCCTCCTATACGCAGCCGGCGCCGACAGCATGGACTCAAAGACCTACATCATAGCAGCGGCGAAGCGCCTCTACTACCAGCCACCCGGAGCCAAGCCGGCACGCATAGACCTAAGAAACGCCGACGGAGCCAAGCCAAGCTGCACCTGCCCCGCATGCAGCACCGCAGAGACGCTCTCCGAGCTACGCAGCGACACCAAGCGCCTAGCCCTCCACAACCTCCACGCAACCCTAGAAGCAGCCCACCAAGCAGCCAAAGCCCACGAAGAGAACCGGCTCCACCAGCTACTCAGGCAACTAGCAAGAAGCAACCCCAGGCTAGCAAAGGCGCTCAGAGAGATAAGGGAGACGAGGCCACCCTCCAGGCGCTAACAGGCCCAAGAAGAGGGCATCTATGCCTCAACGGCGGGGATTATCCTGACGCCGAGCTTCCTGGCCAGCTCCTCGGCGTCCTTGTCTATGAAGCCCGCGACCACCACGGGCTCCGGGCGGTGGCCGGTGGCCTTCTCGTAGAGCAGGGCTATCCGGTAGGTCTCTGCTATGTCGCCCTTCGATGCCCTGGACTTCACCTCTACGAGGATGTGTTTGCCGTCGTGCACGACTATGTCTGCTTCGACGATGGTTGGCTGGCCGTAGACCAGGCCCTCGGAGTCGAGGTATATCCAGTGCTCCACCTTGGCCGCGCCCAGCTTCTCCTCTATGACGTACTTCATCGCCTCGCGGAACGCTGCCTCGCTGAGCACGCCGAAGCGGTGAGCTATAACAGTCAGTAGGCGCCGGGTCTCTCTCTGCTCCTCCTCCAGCCTGGCCACCCTCTCCTCGAGCCGGGCGAACCTCTCCTCAAGCCTCGTAACCCTCTCCTCTAGCTTGGCGAACCGCTCCTCTAGCCTCGCGAACCTGGCCTCCAGCTCGGCAAAACGCTCCTCGAGGCGCTGCTGCCTCTCCTCTAGCTTGGCGAATCTCTCCTCTAGCTCAGCGAAGCGTTCCTCGAGGAGAAGCAGCAA
>JALUFI010000076.1 GCA_027043685.1 Pyrodictiaceae archaeon | reverse complement strand
CGCGCGACAGTGCCGAAGCCCAAGCTTGGCTACACCCCCGAGGAGTACGCCCGCGTCGCCTACGAGATACTCGTCGGCGGCGTAGACCTAGTCAAGGACGACGAGAACGTTGCGAGCCAGAGGCTGATAAGGTTCGAGAAACGCCTAGAGGCAGTCATGAAGGCGGTGGAGAAAGCGGAGGCAGAGACCGGGGAGAGGAAGGGCTACCTCGTCAACGTGACCGCGCCGTGCCGCGAGATGGAGAGACGCATAGAACTCGTAGCCGAGACCGGGAACCGCTTCATAATGCTAGACTTCCTCACCGCTGGCTGGGCCGCAGCGCAGCGGGCAAGAGAGCTGGCAGGCCAGCACGGCCTAGCAATCCACGGCCACCGCGCCTTCCACGCAGCCTTCACCCGCAACCCCCGCCACGGCGTCTCAATGTTCCTCGTAGCAAAGATGGCCAGGCTGGTCGGCCTCGACCACCTCCACGTCGGCACCCCCGGGGTAGGCAAAATGGACGCCAAGGCAAGAGAGGTCCTCGAGTATGCCAGGCTAATCCGCAGCCCCTACTACGAGCCACCGCCGGGCGAGAAGCGCTGGCTCCCCCAGAGCTGGGAGGGCCTCCGCCCAGTATTCCCGGTCTCAAGCGGCGGCCTCCATCCAGGCACAGTACCCATAGTCATAGAGAGGATGGGCGTGGACACGATACTCCAGGTAGGGGGCGGCGTCATGGGGCACCCCGACGGCCCAAGGGCGGGCGCGAAGGCGCTGCGGGACGCGGTGGAGGCGGCGGTGAGGGGCGAGCCCCTGGAGGAGGCGGCTAAGAGGAGCAGGGAGCTACGGAGAGCCCTCGAGAAATGGGGCAGGGCGATACCCGTCTAGCCGGCGCGGAACAGCAGAGGCGCAGTGGCCTCCAGGGCGGCCTTGTACGCGTCTTCCTCCTCCTCGTAGCTCCGGAACCGGTACCGCTTCTCCAGCTCCTCCAGAAGCTCCGGCGTAGGCTCCAGCACACCCATGTCAACAAGCTCCTCCAGCAGGTCGGCTGCAAGGGACTCGGTATACTCCTCCTCGGTGACGCCCCAGTCCACGCGGCCCCTCGTCTCCTTGATAATCTTCTTAGCTTCCTTCGCCACGTTGCTCGGGGTTATCGCCTCGCCCCTCTCCTTGAGCTTTGTAACCGCCACGAGGGTCAGGAGGAGTCCCCTCCTCTCCCCGCGGTGGAACCTCTCGACGAGGTGGCGCAGCTTCTCCTTCAACTCGGCCAGCGTGGATGGCTTCGCCACGCCTCGCTCACCTCATTGTCGCCCGCGTAGAGTCCAGGGATAGGGTTTCAACCGGTACAAGTACCCTGAGAGGTTAAACGGGGTCGCTTCGTCGGGGGACGGGGGTGGCACGCTCCACATGACGGGCCAGGACTGCGTGTTCTGCAGGATAATCCGGGGCGAACTCCCCTCAGTCAAGATATACGAGGATGAGTACGTCGTCGCCTTCCTCGACATATACCCGATCAACCCTGGCCACGCGCTAGTGGTTCCAAAGAGGCACGTCACTAGGCTCGAGGAGCTAAGCGACGAGGAGGCCAGGGCCCTGCTCACCGCGGCCGCAAGGCTCGCGCCAGCCATAGTCCGGGCGACGGGCGCCGAGGGCTACAACATAGTCATCAATATAGGGAAGGCGGCTGGCCAGGAGATTGAGCACCTCCACCTCCACATAGTCCCGAGGCGTACGGGCGACGGCTGCCGCTTCGACTGCAGGCGCAGCAAACCGAGCACGGACGAGCTCAAGAAGATAGGCGAGGAGATAGTGAAGGCTTACCGGGAGATACATGGAGTGGAGCCATTGAAAAACAGCTAGCCACTCCACGCGTAGGCCTACTTCTCCACCGATGCGAGCCCCCTCCCCTGCAGCACCGCGAGAAGGTCGTAGCGCGGCTCCTCCTCGACCACCCAGCCCCCGCGGGGATCATACATCTCGACGGGGAGGCATGTGCCGAACCCCTTGGTCAGTATGTTTGAGTACAGCACGCAGTCGCCGAGGAGCTTCTGCACCTGGTACCCCGCATCCTCGGGGAGAAGCATGACGGTTGCCGCGGTCTCCGAGCCTATGAAGATGTTCGGCGACGCCCAGAGCCTGGCGGCCGCGGCGTAGAGCTGTGGCGCGCACTCCCTCCGAGTCTCGATGTAGAGCGGTAGCAGGTCGTGGCTCCTCCACACAGCCCTCGCTATCATGACGCGGCCTATCAGCCCCCTCCCGGAGAGGAGGCTGTAGCGCCTCATGGCCTTCCTCTTGTTCAGCCTAACCTTTGCAACCCTCTCCAGCCTCTCGGCAACTATGTCGGAGACGTCGAGCAGGTCCCTTACACTCCGCAGCGGGTGGAGGTCGAGAGCAGCATAGATTATTACATCTAGTAGGCTGTGCTTGATGTCCGGGGGCTCCTCCTCGATGCGCTTGGCGGCCTCCTCTACATCGGTCTCGCTGAGCGCTCTGACCGGGTCATCGGCCTCGGCGTTGCAATCGGGGCGGATGGGGATAGTGAACCCCGTGTCTATAACTGCGGCGGAGACGCCGTTTGCCAGGCCCTGCTCTATGTCCCTGTAGAACTCGTCCACGGCATCAACGGGTACGAGGTAGCTGTAGACGGCGTTGTTGTCCAGGAGGACGCGGTAGCCGTAGAGGTAGCGGTATCGGGGCACCCGTCCCCTCAGCTCGCTGAGCCTCGTGGCCTGGTCCAGGGCCTCCTTCCTCCTCCCCCTCACGACTATCGAGGCGAGGCCCAGCGGCCTTATGTCGCGGATGTGTTGCGCGGCTATCTCCCACTCCATGCCGCGGAGCTTGCGTATAACGGTGTCGATGTGCTTCTCGCTGTAGCCCAGCAGCTTCAGTAGCCTCCTCTTGTCCTCCTCTAGCCGGTAGTCTAGGCACGCCAGGAGCCTGGCTAGCCTAGCCTCCTTGTCGCTGAGCAGCTGCGCGGGCAAAAGCGTCCCCCAGGTCAGACACATGAACCCTCCTTGCAGAGTCGGCGGTGAACCCGCTATACAAGCAAATATGAAGTTATATTAAAACCCAGGACCTCGGTCACGGACGAACTCTATATTTATTGCCTCTAGCTCTGAGCCTCGGGAGGCTCCTCTAGGGCCTCTGCGAGGCCCTGGCGGCGGAGGCAGTGTAGCAGGTTTAGTGAAGCCTCTCCGTAGTATCCGCCGGGTCCGTAGAGGTAGGTGAAGAGCCTACGGGCCCGGTCGCCGTAGACCTCGAGGACGGCGTCGCCTCGGGCACCGCGATAGGCATCAATGTGGGCAAGTGCATCGAGGCTCTGTCTCCTCCGGGGCCTGGGCTCCTCGGCGGGCCTACCGACCGCGAGGCCCACGACGGGCAGGGTGCCCTTCCCCGCGGAGACTATGTCGGCGACGCCGCAGGGGTTCTCGTAGAGAGCTACATAGACCACGCCGTAGCCCAGGCTCTCGGCCGCGAGTGCTGCCCACGCAGAGGCAATACCCACGTCCACCAGAGCCTCTACAAGCGCCGCGAGCGTCGGCCTCGCCTCGAAGCCGAGCTTCGCGGCCGCGTCACTAATCTTCGCCAAGTCAACCATGAACACGAGGAACACGGGCGCCTCCGCCACGTGCTCCTGGCCGCCGACAGCATCGGCTATCTCCCTCCTCCGCTCAGCGTCGCGGACAACAACTATCGTGTAGGGCTGGAGGTTCCACCCCGAAGGAGCCCTCCTAGCAGCCTCAAGGATGACGCGCAGATCCTCATCCGGCACCGGGTCGCCGCGGAACCTCCTGACGCTCGCATGCCTCTCGATGACAGACACACAGCACTTCCCGTCGCCCAAGAGGCCGTCACCCAGCCGGGGCGCATCCTAGGGACACGCGCCACGGCTAGGCCCCGAGCTGATAAGCCCGCGGCCCCCCGGGGGCTGCACGACTGGTCTATAGGGGGCCCGGTGTCCCTCCTATGGCTCACCGGGGCCTCCACAATGGCTTCCAAGCCCAGTGGCTCTGGGCGGCGGTTGCCGTCCGCGGTTGGAGTGATAGCCGACTGGGACGCGGACGGCGCGACGAGCGCTGCCATGATCTACTATGCCCAGTACTACCGGAAGCTCTACCCGGTGCGCGGCAGGAGGGAGGTGCTGCTGGAGCCCGCGGGGCCCCGTGGCTTCCCGGACGCGCTCGGCCACATACTCTCCCCGGGGTGCCCCGAGGCGCTGGTCGTGCTGGACATTCCCCTGACGCCTAAGGTGCATGAGGCCCTCCTGGAGTACGCTAGGCGCTGCCCAGGCTCGAGGACTATATACATTGACCACCACTTCTCCACGCTCTATAACTCCAAGCAGCTCTACGAGATAACCGAGGAGGTGTTCCTCGGCCACAAGCCTGCGGCGCTGCTGACCTTCCAGCTGCTCCGCAGCCTGGGGGTCCGGCACCTCACGCCCCGGCTCACGGCCTTCATGAAGGCTGTTGGCGTGCTTGAGAGGAGCGGTAGGCCCATGACGGAGGCCGAGACCAGGGTTGTCCGGCTGGCGGCAAGCATATCCAAGGCGTCGACGGTGCTCCGCGACAAGGAGCTGTGGAGGAAGCTGGTGAGGTGGCTCGCGAGCCCCCTGCCCCAGGACGCCCCGATAGACCTCACGACGGTTGAGCGAGTGGTGAAGATAGCCGAGCAGAGCGACCGCGAGCTCCTGGAGAAGGCGAGGGACCTGGCCTTCTCGGCCAGGAGGATAGGCTACATACGCTTCATAGACGCCCGGAAGAGGTGGAGGGGCCGCGGCGCCTCCGCGCTCGCCTCGAAGCTCTACAGGATACTGAACAGGCAGCCAGTAGCCCTCCTAGTGCAGCGCGACGACGGGGCAATGCTCCTCATCCTCCGCAGCAGGGGCCGCGGCGCCTACCGGGTAGCAGTGGGACTCATGAAGGAGGGCCTCGCCGAGAACATAGGCGGCCACGGCGGCCTGGCAGTGGTGAAGCTCCAGGAGGGCGTGGACATGGCGAGGCTGGAGCAGGCGCTGCGCCGCCTAAGCCTCCGCCTCTAGAGCCTCCAGCGCCTCCGAAAGGAGCTGGTTCTCCCTCTTCTTTTTAAGCAGTTCTATCCCTTTTAGTATCTTTTTCTGGGTCTTTTCACCGAAACCTGGAAGGGTAATGAGCCTGTTTT
>JALUFI010000075.1 GCA_027043685.1 Pyrodictiaceae archaeon | reverse complement strand
GTTGGCTGCTGAGGGGTTCCGGGGCCTGGCCAGGCGTAGCATTCACCACGCTTCCCTGGAACCCGGACACGAGGTAGGAGGCCACAGCCGCCGAGGCCACACTGCTAGCCACCACGGAGAGCAGCGCCAACAACGCACCCACGAAGCCCACGCCC
This sequence comes from Pyrodictiaceae archaeon, assembly GCA_027043685.1. GTDB lineage: Archaea > Thermoproteota > Thermoprotei_A > Sulfolobales > Pyrodictiaceae > QNYQ01. The sequence goes on along the minus strand of JALUFI010000075.1, from coordinate 16,829 downwards.
ACGCCTAGGCCCCGGAACCCCTCAGCAGCCAACAGGAACCCCGCAAGCCACGAGACGACAACCACTGCCACCACGAGAGACTCCGCGGCCTGCCCCGCCGAAGCAGCGAAGCCAGCAACACCGGGCCCGGCTAGGAGGAGAACACCGGCCAAGCGGAGCCTGCCACAGGGAGTCAAGGCGGAGAACGCTCACCCCCGGAGAGAGGAGAAGGGTGGGCCTCATGACCCTCTTATAACCAGGTTTCGCCACGAAGGGATGGAGAGAAAAGAGATGTATTGAGGAAAAGGGGGCTAGGCCTCGACGGGGCCTATTGCCTCCTCGCCCACCCAGCGGTTGATCTCCTCGACGTAGCGGTCGACCATCTCCTGTATCCGCTGTATCTCCTCGTCGGTTAGGTGGCGGAACCTGCCCTGGAGCCTGAGGTACTCCTTCACCGGCTTCCTCTTCCTGACCTTCACCGTCACCCTGGGCTTCCCGTTGACTATCTCCAGCTGCACCCACATCCCGGTGAGCACTGCTAGGCGGGCGACGTGTATGCTGTGCTCGTTCCTTATCCTCCAGCCCGGCGTGCAGGGGCTGAGGACGTGGACGAGGCTGGGGCCACGTGTCTCGTAGGCCTTCCTGAACTTCTCCATCATGTCTGTCGGGTATGCGGGGTTAGCGGTCGCTATGTAGGGGATGCGGTGCGCCAGCGCTATCCCGATTATGTCCTTCTTGGGGTGGGGCTCTCCCCTCATCCTCTTGCCAACCGGGGTCGTGGTTGTCCATGCGCCGAGGGGGGTGGCGCTGCTCCTCTGGATACCGGTGTTCATGTAGGCCTCGTTGTCGTAGACCACGTACATGACGTCGTGGCCTCTCTCCATCATGCCGCTGAGGGCCTGGAGGCCTATGTCGAAGGTGCCGCCGTCACCAGCTATCGCGACGACCTTCACGTAGCGGTCCTTGTAGATGCCGTACTTTCTCTTGAGGGCCTTCAGGGCCGCCTCTATCCCGCTCGCCGCCGCCGCAGTGTTCTCGAATGCCAGGTGGAGCCAGGGGTTGCGCCACGAGGTGTAGGGGAACGGCGTCGTGGTTACCTCCACGCAGCCCGTGCCCATCGCCACTATCGCGTCCTTGCCGACAACCTTCATCAGCATCCTCATTATGAGGGCGGCTGCGCAGCCCTGGCACATGTTGTGGCCGGGGGCGAACTGCTCGTGCCTGGGTATGTCCCAGACGGTGCGTATGGGCTTCTTAATCGCCTCCAACACGGCTCACCCTACCCAGACCCGGGGGATTAGCCCGGGGAATGCATGCGTGAGCATCGATACGCGGGGAAAACAATGAGGGGCTAGTCTTTCTGGTCGTCGTCGGGGTTGTGGCCCTTGACTCCCCAGAAGTAGGTGCGCCTCGCGCTCCTCCCCGCCTTGGCGTGCTCCATCAGCTTCTTGTACATCTCCATGACCTCGCGGACGAATATGTCCCTGCCGCCCATGCCGTGTATGAAGCTTGCCATGGGCTTCAGTATGCCGCGGCTGGCCAGGCTCGCCGCCACCTCCATGAACAAGGGGTCCTCGAAGGCGCCGCCGTAGCTTATCGCCCTGTTGAGGGTGCCGACCGCCTCCACGTTCTCCAGCGCCTTTACCAGCTCGTCGACGGGGAAGGGGCGGAGGACGCGTATCTTCACCATACCTGCCTTGACGCCCTCCCTGCGGAGCCGGTCCACGGCGGCCTTGACGAGGCTGGCGGTTGCGCCGAGGCTCACCATGGCTACCTCTGCGTCGTCCATCCGGTACTCCTCTATGAAGCCGTAGCTGCGGCCGTAGAGCTTGCCGAAGAGCTTCCCCGTCTCCTCTATTACGCGGCGGCTCTCCCTCATCGCGCGTACCTGCTGGTACTTGATCTCGTGGTACCAGGCCGGGACGCCGACGGGGCCGAATGTCATCGGCTTGTCTGGGTCGAGTACTGGGCGGTAGCCCCTGGGGTGCTTGGGGGCGAAGCGGAGGGCCTCCTCCCTGCCCAGGGGCTCCAGGGGCTCCACGGTGTGGCTGAGTATGTAGCCGTCTAGGGTCACGACGACGGGTAGGAGGACGTCGGGGTGCTCAGCTATCCTGTAGGCCTGGATTATGTTGTCGTAGACCTCCTGGACGTTCTCGCTGAATATCATTATCCAGCCGGTGTCCCTCATGCCGAACGCGTCGGAGTAGTCGTTCCAGATGTTTATCGGCGCGCTGAGCGCCCTGGTGGCGAGGGCCATGACCACCGGCTGGCGGAGCCCGCTGGCTATGTAGAGCATCTCGTGCATGTACTCCAGGCCCTGGCTGGAGGTGGCGGTGAACACCCTCGCCCCGGTGGCGGCAGCGGCCACCACCACGCTCATCGCGCTGTGCTCGCCCTCGACCGGGACGACCTCGGCGTCGAGCTCGCCGTTAGCCACGTACTCGGTTATCTTCTCGGCTATCTGGACCTGCGGCGTGATGGGGTAGATGGCGGCAACGTCTACGTCGACGTCCCTTACAGCCATCGCTGCGGCGAAGTTGCCCTTCGCCCCTATCCTGCGCCTCTCCCGGCGCCCGGCCTCCTCCTTGCCGCGGACAGCTACAGCGGACGCCATCCCGGAGTCACCTCTCCTCGGGCACCATCTGTATCGCGTTCACGGGGCACTCGAAGGCGCAGATGCCGCAGCCCTTGCAGTGGTCGTAGTTGACCTCGTAGCTGACCTTGAATGTGCGGCCCTTCTTGTTAGTGTACTCCTTGTCCACCTCGACTATCGCGGAGTCGGGGCAGTAGACCCAGCACATCCGGCAACGGATGCACTTCTCCTGGTCGATTACGGGGCGTATGGTCCTCCAGGAGTGCTTGGGCAGCTCCTCCGTGTTCCCCGGCCAGGGGACGATGCCGGCTATGGGGACCTCGTCCCAGGTGCGGGGGTACTTCTTCCCCAGGTACCTCTCCACGCCCTGGGGCTCCGTGGACTCGGTCACAGGCAGGCCACCTCCGTGGACTCGTAGGCCTCCTTTATCGCCCGGAGGTTGGGCTCGATTATGTGGGGCCGGTCCGAGAAACGGTCCTTCACGGCCTCCATTATCGAGTCGAGCTTCACGACGCCGGATGCGCGGACGAGGGCACCGAGCATGGAGGTGTTGACTATCGGTGCGCCGAGGTGCTTCGTGGCTATCTCGGTCGCATTGACCGTGGCTATGCACCTGGGCGGGTTTAGGCCGTGATTCCTTATGTACTCGGCGAGCTGCTCCGGCGTCTTCACGGTGTTGACCACGGCTAGGCCGCTGGGCTTGAGGCCCTTCATGTATATATGGGGCTCGAGGCTGGAGTCGAGGACCACGACTATGTCGGGCTCCAGGATTGGCTCCCTCTCGTAGATCGGCTTCTCGTCTATCCTAGTGAAGGCGAGGACGGGTGCGCCTCGCCTCTCGGCGCCGTACTCGGGGAACGCCATGGCGTACTTGCCTTCATCGATGGCTGCCTCGGCGAGGACCTCGGCGGCCGTGACGGCTCCCTGGCCGCCGCGGCCGTGGAAGCGTATCTCTACACGCGGCATGGGCGCAGCCTCCTCCACCACTAGGGGCGATATACGCCCCTACTTATAGACCGGGGGCCGGGAGCAGCGGTGCCAGGGGACTGGTGCTCTGCTCCTCGGACCGGGGCCCCAGTGGTGCTCCAGAGGGGAGGATGTGTGATAAAAGTGGGGCGGCGGCCGTGTAGAACCGTTGCCGCAGCCCCTCGCCGCCACGGGCGTTAAAGCAGGCGTCGTTTACGGGGCTCGTCACGTGCCTGGGGATGGGGGGTTACTCCCTGGCCCTGGAGGCGCCCCGTATCGCGGCCTCGACCTCCTCGGGGAGGGCCTCTATGAGGCCGCTCCTGTAGAGGAGCCTCATCTTCTCGAGCGTCGCCCTGATTATCCTCTTAGCGCGCTCCAGCTCCTCCTCGTAGCTCAGCGGGTACCTGGCTATCCCCTGCTCCACCGCCTTGGCAGCTGCCGCGGCTGCCACCCTGGGGAAGACCTCCCACTCCTCCATGCTGGGTATGATGTAGTCCTCGCGGAGCCCACGCTCCTCCGCGAACCTCGCCAGCTCCTCGGCAGCCGCTATAGCCATCTCGTCGGTTATCGTCTTGGCCCTCACGTCGAGTACTCCGCGGAAGATTGAGGGGAATGCTAGGCTGTTGTTCACCTGGTTGGGGAAGTCGCTTCTCCCCGTGGCGACTATTCTCGCGCCTGCCTCCCTCGCCTCCCAGGGCCATATCTCGGGCACCGGGTTCGCCTCAGCGAAGACTATGGGGTCCTTGTTCATCCTCCTTATCCACTCCTTCTTTATGACGCCCGGCCCCGGCCTCGAGGCAGCGACGACTGCGTCTGCGCCCTCCAGGGCCTCGGGTATCCCCCCGTCCCGCGGCCCGTGCCACCCCCCGTCGGTCTCCACGGCTATCCTGTACTTCCAGGGGTTCCTCTCCCGGAGAGCCTCTATGTCGGGGCGCCTGCTGTGGAGGATGCCCTTGCTGTCGAGCACCACTATGTTCTCCGGGGGCACGCCGTAGGCCCTTAGGAGGCGGTAGAGGGCTATGTTCGCCGCCCCCGCGCCGACGAGGACTATCTTCATGCGGCGGAGGTCGCGGCCGGTGAGCTTGGCTGCGTTTATCAGCCCCGCTAGCGTGACCGTTGCCGTGCCCTGCTGGTCATCGTGCCACACGGGGATCTCGAGGCGCTTCCTCGCCTCGTCGAGCAGGTAGAAGCACTTGGGGCTCTCAATATCCTCGAGGTTCACGCCCCCGAAGCTGGGCTCCAGGAGCCGGAGAAGCTCGAGGAACTTCTCCGGGTCCCTGGCGCGGTGGACGAGGGGCACCGCGTCCACGCCGCCCAGGGCCTTGAAGATGAGCGCCTTCCCCTCCATGACGGGCAGGGCGCCCTCCGGCCCGATGCTGCCCAGGCCGAGCACCCTGGTGCCGTCGCTCACCACCGCGACAGTGTTCCAGCGCCAGGTGTTGTGGAAGCTCTGCTCCGGGTCCCTGGCGTTATCCTCCGCCGGGCCCGCGACCCCCGGCGTGTACCATATCGCGAAGTGCTCCCTGGTGAAGGCGGGCACCTTGGGCAGGACCTCTATCTTGCCCTCGTAGCGGCGGTGCAGCCTCCTCGACAACTCATACCAGTCCACACGCTCCCCTTCCCGGCCCATCGCAAACCCACTCCAGAACCAGGGGCAGCAGGGGCGGCCCCGGCGGGTAAATACACGGCACCCCTCCAGGGGCTGGAGAGCCTGGGCGGTGAGGAGCCAGGGATTATGCCTACCCCCTGGGTGTGGGGGTGACGACTCCAGCCGAGCACCGAGCCCACTAACCACCCACTAGTGGTGTACAACAAGCCACCTTTTCACACCCACCCCCGGGGCTGCATGGAGTACGCAAGGCTCCCCGCTATACGAGGCCACGACCGTATTACCATACGCCGACAGAGAGGGGCAACCAGGAATGCTCGCAGCCATACTCGTCCGGCCCCGGAACGGCTCCCGCCCAGACGCCGAGAAGCCTGGGGGCCGGGAGCTGCTCAGCCGCCTCCGCCGCAGCGCCCCCGGGCTCTACGCGGTGCTATCCGCCCGGGCCGCGATGATAGGCAGGAGCCTGGAGGAGATGGAGCCCGAGGAGCTGGTTGAGCTCCTGAGCCGGGTGAGCCCCAGCCTGGCCCGCATGCTCGCCGAGGCCCTCTAGCCCGCCACCGGCACACCCTTTTACCTATACAACAAAAGAGTTTCTGATAGATAGCAGGAACCGGGCCCCCTATATCGGTAGACGCTTAGCCGGTAAAACGCCATAGTTACCTTTCTATAAAGCTTCCCCCTTTGGAGCCTCTCGGTAATGTTTAAACGTAACCGCTTACGCCTAGTTACTTCTCGGAGGACGGGAAGAGGAGAGGGGTGATAGGGAATGCCCAGGCGCGGCATCAACTGGGCGGTTGAGGTCCTCAAGAGGATACGCGGCCTAGACTTCCCCGCCAAGAAGGAGGACATCAAGGAGAGGCTCAAGGACCTCTACTACTACGGCATACCGGCGACCAAGATACTCGACGAGGTCGAGAAGGACGTCTTCAACAGCCCGGCGGAGCTGCTGCACGAGCTGGCTGAGGCTATCAAGAAGCTGGAGGAGCGCGGCGAGCTGCCCAGGGTGACCGGCAGGAGGGGCATCAACTGGGCCGTCGAGGTGCTGAAGAGGATACGTGGACTGGACTTCCCGGTGAAGAAGGAGCAGCTCAAGGAGAGGCTTGCTGGCCTCAAGTGGCAGGGCCTTGACATCGAGAAGATACTCGACGAGATACCCAAGGAGGAGTTCAACAGCCCCGCCGAGCTGCTCCACGAGCTAGCCGAGGCCATAAGGAGGCTCGAGGAGCGCGGCGAGGTCCAGGCCGCCTAAGACACCCCGAACCGCTCTCCCCCGCTTTTTGACGAGGGGCCCTGGTCCCCGCGTCTCCGGGTCTCGTTCGCCCGGGGGCCCGTGTCCTCCGTTCTCCCCGGTGCTAGCTCCCTGTCGCCCCGGCTTCGTCTCCCCGGCTGCAGGCTTCGCGGAGCCATGTATCCGCGAGGGCTGCCAGTGCGCCGGCTGCGGCCGTGGATGCTATGAGGCAGGCCTTGAGCACTGCCTCTACCCGCCCGGGTGGCCACTGGGCTAGTGTCTGGTTGAGGCTCTGGAGGCTCTTCTGGGCCTCTAGGAGGCTCTCTATGGTCTGGTTGAGCCTAGCCGGGGGCATTGTCTCTAGGAGCGCGTGGAGCAGGTGGAGGGTCTGGTTGAGCCTGGCGGGTGGCAGCTCCTCTACGAGCTTGGAGGCGTTCTCTGCTGCGCGTAGGAGGCCGGGGAGCTGCTCCAGGAGCCTCGCCGCCTTGGCGGCCTCGGGGCTCAGTATGGAGAGCCCCCTGAGTGTGTTGACTAGCTCGTGGTACTGGGGTGTCTCGGTGAGGTTGAGGAGGGCTGGTATGGTATCGGCGACCTCCCTTAGTGCTGGGTAGAGCCTGGTGTAGAGCCCCGCGGCCGCCCTTAGCTCTGGGGCGGCGCGTGCTAGCCTGGTGTAGGCCGCGGCCGCCTCGCGCAGCAGGTGGGGGTCTAGCCGGGGAACGCTGGCGAGGGCCCGGGTGGCCTCGGAGTAGAGCGCCTGGTACCGGGTCTCCGCCGCGACTAGGGCCGCTAGGGAGAGGGCTGCAAGGAGCAGCAAGGCGCCCACGAGCGCGGAGGCCGCGACGACTCTCATGCAGCCCCTTCCCTGCCTCAACCCTTCCTCACCGCCCACGGCCCGGAGAGGGACGCGTAACGCTCGGCCACCGATGCATCGCGGGCCTATAGGGCCCCTATTAGGGCCACCGCAGCCCCCGTGGCCCAGGGAGGAGGATCCATGAGCGCCGGGCCGGCCGTGGTCCGCGTCGACCCCGGTGCACCGGAGGCGGAGCTGAGGAAGCTGCTACGCAGAGCCGCTGAGGCGGCTGCGGCCGGCGGCCTCGTGGTGTACCCGACGGACACGCTCTACGGGCTCGGCACCAACCCGTTCCTCGAGGAGGCCCTGGAGAGGCTGTTCCGTGTAAAGGAGAGGCCCCCGGACCGCCCCGTCCCCGTGCTCGGCTCCAGCGCCGAGGCCCTGGAGCGCCTCGTGGCCTTCACCCCGGAGGCCAGGAGGCTGGCTGAGAGGTTCTGGCCCGGCCCCCTAACCCTCATCCTCCCCGTGAGGCCTGGCACACGGGTGCCCAGGCTCCTCCACGCCGGCACCGGGAGGATAGGGGTGAGGGTGCCCGGGCACCGGGTCGCCCTCGTGCTCATAGAGGAGGCTGGCGGCGTCCTCACCGGGACCAGCGCGAACATCCACCGCCGCCCGCCGGCGAGGACGGCTGGGGAGGCGCTGGAGCAGCTCGACGGCCGCGTCGACTACGTGGTTGACGCTGGGCCCGCGCCGCTCGGCAGGCCGAGCACCGTGGTGGACCTCACCGCTGAGCCCCCGAGGCTCGTGCGGGAGGGTGCGGTGCCACGCGGGGAGCTGGAGAGGGTGCTCGGCAGGAGACTGGCCCCCTAGACCCCGGTGGAGCCTATTTACACGCTAACCGATGAAAATAACCCGGCGCCTTCATCGTGCATGAGGAGAGCCGAAGCCTTTCGCGGCCACGGATAAAGAAGGATTCCCTACGATTAATGATGCATTGGCGCCCACGGCTCCCCCACGACCCCCGGGAGGGGCGCCGAGCAGGGAGGAAAAGGGAGGAGGAAAACCATGCTCTTCAGGAGGCGCCGGAAGGAGCGCAGGGAGGAGCCCCGCGCGGTAGCCGTAGAGGAGCCGGAGAAGCCCGCGGCAGCGCAGCCGGCTGCGGCCCCGGGGAGGAGCTACGAGGAGACAATAGAGGAGTACTTCCGGGAGGCAATGAAGAACAGCATAATGGTCAACAAGGACGTGATAATAGACATGTACAAGGCCGTGGAGAAGCTCCTAAGGTTCGCCGGCGGCATACTCTACGGCGGGGCCAAGGAGGCGGGCAAGCTCACAGTCAAGAGGCTAATAGACCAGGGGATAGTCAACAGGGACAACGTCGCAGACGTGCTCTTCGAGAGCTTCGTAATAGCCGGCTACGCCGACTCCCTACGCGTGGAGAGAGTCGAGGTAGGCAAGGGCAAGACCGTGCTGGAGGTGAGCGGAGAGAACCTCCTCCTAGGCTCCAGGCTCGACAAGAAGGGCCACCTGGACCAGCCCCTAGCGGGCTACATGGCGGGCTGGCTCGAGACCTTCTACGGCGAAAAGGTGAAGGCACGGGAAGTGGCCTGCGTGGCCCACGGCGACCCGGCCTGCGTCTTCAGGATAGAGATTGAGGGGGAGCACCCGGAGCTGGAGAAGCTGCTGGGGAGGAGCTACCGGCGCAGCACCTGGCTCCAGGGCTACGAGCCCAGGGCGGCCGCGAACTAGACCCACCTCTTCTTCCTCCGGTACCACTTCGCCGCCCGGTAGCCGCCTCCCTCAGCCTTCTTCAGCCCAAGGTAGAACTCCTGCACATCCTTGTCCTCCCGGAGCCTCTCCGCCGGCCCCTCCATCACTATCTTCCCGTTCTCGATTATATAGCCGTAGTCAGCTATCTCGAGCGCCTTCCGGGCGTTCTGCTCCGCCAGGAGTATCGTGACGCCCTCCTCCTCGTGCAGCCTCTTGATGCCCTCGTAGACCTCGTGAACAACCTTCGGGGCGAGCCCCAGGCTCGGCTCATCGAGCATCAGGAGGCGGGGCTTCGCGAGCAGCGCCAGCCCTATCGCGAGCATCTGCTGCTCGCCGCCGCTTAGGTAGCCGGCGCGGCTCCTCCTCCTGGCGCGGAGCCGGGGGAAGTACCTGTACACCAGCTCCGGGTCCGCCAATACGCCCCAGGCGTAGGCCACGGCCTCGATGTTCTCCTCGACGGTGAGCTCCCTGAATATCCTCCTGCCCTCAGCGACATAGATAACGCCGAGCCTCGACACGTCCTCGGGGTCACGGTTCTCTATCCGCATCCCCGCGTACTTTATCCAGCCACGGGTAACCCTCCCACGGTCAAGCTTCACGAGGCCCGAGATCGACTTGAGGAGCGTCGTCTTCCCCGCGCCGTTGGGGCCGAGGACAGCGACTATGCTCTTCTCCGGCACGGAGATGCTTATCCCCTTGAGCACGAGTATGTATGGGTGGTACACGACCTCTATGTTGTTGACCTCGAGCAGCGGGGGCAACCCGAGCCACACCCCGCTTAGCCTGCGGGACACGTATGAGGGTGGATGCGGCCCCGCTCCCCGGGGCCCCTCCGAGGAAAAACCTTGGTGGGCTCGCTGCGCCGTGCCGCGGCCCGGGGGGCTAGCCTCCGCTGGCCTTCAGGGTTGCCTTGACGCAGTCAACGCCCTTCGGGGTTATCGGGCCCTCGAAGACGAAGTCCTTGCCGTTCCAGACAACTATGTAGCTGCTCCTGAAGGGTAGGTGGTTGCCGGGGCAGTACCTCATCGGGGGCGTTATGTCGCCCAGCTTTATGGGCTCGCCGTTGCAGCTACTCTCCAGGGCCTCCTTGAGGGCCTCGCCCTTCTTCTGGAGCAGCGTCTTGGAGTCAGTCCTCTCTATAGCCTTCACCAGCAGCCAGACGTTTATGAAGCCCTGCATGAAGCGCAGGTTCACGTCCTTCTCCGGTATGCCTAGCATCCTGGCTGCCTCGTACAGCTCCCGGTAGCCGGGCTTATCCTTCATGTACTCTGGCCACTTCCATGGAGAGACCCCTGCCACCAGGTTGGCGAGCTTCTCCGGGGCGCCGGCCAGGCTGGGGAAGCGCTCGTCGAAGCCCCAGACATTGGCAACCATCACCGCCTTGAGCCCGTACTTGGCCATTGCCTTGGCTGCGCGGCTGCAGCTGCTTATCGTGTTGCCGCACCACAGGAAGTCTGGGTGGTACTGCATCGCCTTCTGTATCGCCGCCTCCGCGTCCGCGTCGGTCGCCGCGAGCGGCAGGTCAACCTCGTACACCTTTAGGCCCAGCTTCTTGGCCATCGCCTTTATCGCCGGTATCGGGCTCTTGCTGTACTCTACCCGGTGGTCGTAGAGCAGCACCAGGGTGCCGTGGGGCTTCCTCTGCGCCATCCAGGTGACCGCAGCGCATGCCTGCGTGCTGTAGTCCGGGGCGGGGAAGAAGTTGTAGGGCCTCGTCACCAGCACGGCGCTGTAGCTCGCGGATATGTAGAGTATCTTGTCCTTAGCGGTCTGGGTGCTCAGCTTCTCGGTGTCAGCAGTGCCCCAGCCCACTATCGCGTACACGTGGTACTTGTCCCGGAACTCCTTGTAGTACTGCACAGCCCTCGTCGGGTTGTAGCCGTAGTCCCTCTCGTAGTACTCCAGCTTCACGCGCACCCCATCCTTGGTGTATATGCCCTTCTCGTTGAAGTACTTGAACGCCGCCACGGCGCCCCTCGCGTATCCCCTGCCCACGCCGCTGGTGGGGCCGCTTAGGTCGACCAGCAGGCCCACGGGTATCGTTATCTCCTTGGGCTTCGAGGCCGCGGAGCCCCCGGCCGCCTGCGTCGGCGAAGCGGTCTGCGTCGGCGACGCCGCCGTAGGCGATGCCGCCGCCGTGGGCGACGCCGTGGCGGTGGGAGAGGCGGCGCCCTTGCCGGCCACCATGTAGGCCGCCGCCGCGACTATGATTATGATTACTATGGCTGCACCTATCGCGGCCGCACGGGACATCCCATGTCCCACCTCCAGTCCACACCACGACCAGTACAGATAGTACTTAAACCTTATCCCCTAGATGGAACCATTTATATTGATAGATTACACTGGAGCCTAGACACGTAGAGCCGCGGGAGAAAAACGCCTGGGGAGCACGTGGCGGCGCGGAGCCTAGTAGCTGAAGGGCCAGAGCCTGAAGTACTCCTTGACCCTCCGGAGCACCCCGACGAGGCCGTCCGGCTCGCCTACCACGAAGCCAGCGACCAGCAGGCCGAACACCAGGTACTTCACCGTGTCAGCGCCGCCGATGAGCCCGACGCCGGGAAGCCCGGAGACCACGTCGTCTAGCAGGCTCCACCCGGTGTGGAGCAGCAGCACCCCCAGCAGCGGGCCCCAGATTATCCTCGAGGCGCCGCCAACCAGCACTATGGCTAGCAGCTCTATGCTTGTGTCGAGGCCGAAGGCGTCCCAGCCGAAGCTTATGTTGTAGAGCGCGTAGAGGGCTCCCGCAACGCCCGCGTAGAAGGCTCCTACCGCGAAGGCCAGCGCCTTTGCCTTGGCTACGTCTATGCCAACTATGGATGCGGAGACGTCGTTGTCCCTCACAGCCTTGAACGCCCTGCCTATACTGCTCCTCCCTATGTTAGCCGCCACGAGCGCCATTACCGCGGCGACGCCGATTGTGAGGTAGTAGAGGGCGGCGCCTCCTCCCCCGAAGTAGAGGCCGCCGAGCGTCATCGCCTTGTCGGGCACCGTTACGCCCTGGTTGGGGTCTATGACTCGCTGGAAGAGGTACATCAGCACCGCCTGCGCAGCTATGCTTGCCATCGCCAGGTAGTAGCCCTTGAGCTTGAAGCTCGGCAGCCCCACCAGCAGCCCGACCGCGGCCGCCACGAGGCCCGCGGCCGGTATCAGTAGGAGCGCCGAGCCCTCGGGCACACCGCCATGGGCGGCGAGGAACTCCAGCGTCTTCGCGACCGTGTAGGCGCCTACTCCGAGCAGCGCGCCCTGCGCCAGAGATATCTGGCCCGCGAGCCCAGTGGTGACGGCGAGCCCCACTGCGGCGACGAAGAATATTGCCGCGTCAATGGCCAGCGACATAGCGTAGCTCCCTGCCAGGGGCAGGGCCAGCAGCAGCGCGAGCCCGGCCACTAGCCCGGCCCAGTGTATCGGGTACCGGAGGTGGGCCATCAGCTGGCTGTACCGCTCCTTGAATACACCCGCGGGCACCGCGCCTCACCCCTCTGGCCTAGACCCTCTCAATTCTCTCGGTGCCGAAGAGCCCGTAGGGCTTCACGAGCAGCACCAGCAGCATCAGTATGAATGCCGCGGCGTCCCCGAAGCCGGGGAGCCAGGACATGAGGAAATAGTTGCTCATCTGCCTGACGAAGCCCAGCGCCAGGCCGCCAACCACTATGCCGGCGACGCTGTCGAGGCCGGCGAGCAGGCTCGCCGCCAGTGCCTCGAGCACGTAGAGGTCTATCGAGGGCTCCACGCCGGTCTTCGACGCCAGCGCTACCCCGGCCAGCGCGCCTGCGAGGCCCGCGAGGCCCCAGCTGAGCATCGTCAGGGTCTTCACGGGGAGCCCGTAGGCGCTGGCCCCGTAGGGGTCCTCCGCCACCGCCCTCATCGCGACGCCTAGCCTCGTGAACCGGTGCAGCACTATCAGCGCGGCGAGGGTGCCGCCGGCGAGCACAATAGCTGCGATATCGGTTGCGTCCACCACGACCGGGCCGAGGCTGATGCTTATCCCTGGGAGACGGTAGCTCGCCGTCGTCCACATGTCCCGCGCAACCGCCTTCGCCACGCCCTTGAGTATGTAGTACGCGCCCAGCGTCGCAGCTATCAGTGCGACCGGGGGTCTGCCGCGGAGCGGCCTAGCGATAGTAATCTCCATCGCCACCCCGGTGGCGAAGCCCACGACAGCCGCAACCAGCGTGCCCAGGGCGAAGCCGAGGGAGGCGAGGCCATGGGACGCCAGGTACGATGAGGCGACCAGGGTGACGTAGACGGCTAGCAGCACTATCGCTGGGTGGGCTAGGTTAATGCTCTTGCTGACCCGGTACACTATGTTGAAGCCCAGGCCGAGGGCCGCGAAGACTAGGCCTATCACTGTGCTCTGGAACGTTATCACCGCGAGCGCCGCCGAGTCGACCACGGCTCGTCACCTCTCTCCGCTGCTCCTAGGCCTCCGCGTCGAGTATCGCCACGGGCTTGGTGACCCTGACTCTGCGGCCGTCCTCGAGCCTCAGCTCAACGGTCAGAGTGTAGCTCTTCTCGCCCCTGTACATCGCCTCTATCAGGCCGGCGTAGCGCTGCTCGATGACCTTCCTCCTCAGCTTCCTCGTCCTGGTCATCTCGCCGTCGTCTGGGTGGAACTCCTTGAAGAGGCTGGCGAAGCGCCTAACCCTTAGCCTCGGCGGGAGCCTCTTGTTGGCCCTCGAGACCTCTCTTTGCAGCAGGCGCAGCACCTCTGGCTTCTGGCTGAGGTCACTGTAGCTCGTGAAGGCTATTCCGCGCCTCTCCGCCCACCTGGATACCGTGGCGTAGTCTATGTTTAGGAGCGCCACGAGGTAGGGCCTCCCGTCGCCGATTACCGCTGCCTCGGCTATGTAGGGGCTGAACTTGAGCTTGTTCTGCACGTGCTGCGGCGCCACCCTGGTGCCGTCGCTTAGGACGAGTATCTCCTTCGCCCTGTCGTGCACCCTCAGGTGGCCGTCGCTTGTCAGCTCGCCCACGTCGCCGGTGTGGAGCCAGCCGTCGGGCTCCAGGGTCTTCCTGGTGGCTTCGGGGTTACGGTAGTAGCCCTTCATGACTGCTGGGCTGCGGATGAGTATCTCGCCGTCCGGGGCTATCCTTACCTCGGTCTCGGGCAGGGGCTTGCCCACGGTGTCGAGGCGGACGTCGTCGTCTGGGTGCACGACCGCTATTCCGGAGACCTCTGTCTGGCCGTATATCTGCTTCAGGTTGACGCCGAGGGCGTGCATGTAGAGCACGTAGTCCTCGCCGAGCATCGCTCCGCCGGTGTAGGCTCTCTTCACCCTCTTCAGCCCCGTCTTGTCGAGGACTGCGCGGAGGGCGAGCCAGTAGGCTGCGTAGCGGATTATCCTCCAGGGGAGCGGGGGCCTGCTCCTGCCCGGCACCAGCCTCCTCTTTGCCGCGGCGTAGCCTGCCGCGAGCGCGGCGCGGTACGCTGCCCTCTTCAGTGGGTCGCTGTCCTCTATCCTGGCCATCACGTCCTTCGCTATCCTCTCCCATATCCTGGGCGGGGCGAAGAGGAACTGGGGCGCTATCTCCCGGAAGTCGCTCCACAGCGTCTCCGGCCTCTCGGGGAAGTTGACGCGGAACCCTGCTATGTAGTGGAGGGCTATGCTCATCATCTGCTCCCCTACCCAGGCGGGCGGCAGGAAGGAGACGTACTCCCAGCCAGGGTCCACTGGGTCTAGCTCGTTGAGCTGGTGGGCCATCGATAGCAGGTTCCGGTGGCTCAGCATCGCTAGCTTCGGCTTCCCCGTGGTGCCGCTCGTGGTGAAGAGCCCCGCCGTGTCCTCGGGGGAGAGGTCTGCGGTGAGCTTGTCGTAGAGCCCCGGGTTGGACTCGTCGAGCTTCCGGCCCTTCTCGAGGAGGTCGCGGAAAGTTATCACCAGGTCGCCGAGCTTCTCCCGGTACATGTGCAGGCCCTTGGCCTCGTCCACGACTATCTTCTCCACCCGGGTGTGCTCCACCACCTCCAGGACGCGGTCGAGCTGCTCCTGGCCCTCCACGAGCACGACCCTTGCATCGCTTAGGCGGAGAATGTAGGCCACCTCGTCGCTGAGGCTGTCCTTGTAGATGCCCACCGTGGCTGCGCCCAGGCTCTGGGCGCCCACCTCGTAGATGGGCCACGCTGGCCGGTTACCCATGATGAACGCCATGTGGTCGCCCCGGCCCATGCCCATCTCGTAGAGCCCTAGGGCGGCCCAGCGCACCATGGTGTAGTAGTCTCTCCATGTGAAGCGGCGCCAGACGCCGTACCTCTTCCAGCGGAACGCTACAGCCTCCGGCTGCCTCCTCGCCCTGGCCTCGAGCAGCCAGGGGAAAGTGGTCTCGTAGGGCTTGCCCCGCTCCCCGCTCCCCGCCTCAGCGGGCATGGCTATCCACCCAGGTAGGCCTCCACCACCTTCGGGTCCCGGGCCACCTTCTCCGGCGGCCCCTCGGAAATAACGCGGCCAGACTCCATCGCGACGACCCAGTCGCAGAGATCCATGACAACCTCTAGGTCGTGCTCCACGAGGACGAAGGAGACACCCTGGGTCTCGTTGACCTCGACTATGGCCCTCGCCAGGTCCTCCTTCTCCTCCCTGCTCAGCCCCGCCATGGGCTCGTCCATGAGCACTACCTTGGGGTCCTGGGCCAGGGCCCTGGCGAGGTCAACCCTCTTCTGTATCCCGGGCGGCAACCCCTCCACGATGCTGTCGCGGTACCGGTGTAGCTCAAGGAGGTCGATGACCTGCTCGGCCTTCCAGCGGGCCCACTCCTCCCAGTCCCTGGCCCTCCCGGTCCAGAGAGCTGCGTCGAGTATGCTGTAGCGCCTCCACGGCTCCAGGCCGGCCATTATGTTCTCCACGACAGTCATGTGTTTGAAGAGCTCGCTGTGCTGGAAGGTCCTCGCCAGCCCCATCGCCGCCCGCTTGTGGGGCGGGACCCTCGTTATGTCGCGGCCCATGAATACGACGCGGCCCCTCTTGGGCCGGTAGAAGCCGCTGACCACGTTGAGGAGGCTGGTTTTCCCCGCGCCGTTGGGCCCTATGAGGGCGAGTATCTGGCCCGGCCGCAGCCTGAAGCCGGCACCATCCACGGCCACTATGCCGCCGAACTCTACCCTGACGTCCTCGACCTCGAGCACGTAGTCCACGCCGGGCGGGAGCGGCTTCGAGGAGTAGCGGGCACCGGGCTCCCATAGCTCTAGGAGCCGCTCCCGCCCCGGCCGGTGTAATCGAACCCATTCACCCCCTTGTCCTCCGAGGCGCGGTTAGCCGCGAAGAACAAAACGCACCATCTCGCCCACCCCCATTGGTTCCACACGACCGAATCTGTGAGTTTGCTTCTTTACGGGTTCCCGGAGCCCACGCCGGGGCCACCGGTCGCTACTAAAACATTTCTTCCGGTCAATAACGCGGGTTAACACACGAAAACAATCACAGCCGGTGGGGCAGCTGGGCGGGGAGAGGGGGAGGGGTGCCTAGCCGCTGCCCCAGGGGGTGCGGAGCAGGATGAGCTTGTTGGAGCGCCCCTCCCTAACCACGCGGATGTAGCCCAGCTCCTCGAGCTTCCTCACGTGGCGCCACAGGGTGGTCTTCGGAAGCCCGGTCTCGCGGAGCAGCTGGCTCTGGTACATCACGCCCCCCGCCTCCTCAAGCTTGCGGAGGATGCGCTCATCCACCTCGTCTATCCCCCGGGGCACCGCCGCTACGGCGTCCCCGGGGCCCGGGTTGGAGCCGACGGGGTTGGAGCCGGAGGCGGGGCCGCCACGGCCCCTCCGGAAAACAAGCAGGGCTGCGACAACCACTACCACGACTATGGCCAGGGCTATGGCGAGCGTCGCCGCCCCCATGCCGCCGCTAGGGGTCCCGGTGGCCGCGGGGGCGGCGACGCTCGCCATAGCCCTGGCCATAGT
>JALUFI010000074.1:2419-5196 GCA_027043685.1 Pyrodictiaceae archaeon | reverse complement strand
GTTCCAGATAGCGCTGGCGCCGGCCGAGGCACCCGGCTTCACGCTGAAGTACAAGATACTGGAGACCGGCGAGGTGCTGACGGTAAGGGACGCCGCCAAGTACCCGATGGTGGTGACGAGTGGCCGTGTCATAGAGCACTGGCACAGCGGCACGATGACCTGTAGGGTGCCGGAGCTGAGGAGGGTGAAGCCGTACGCATACGTTGAGATACACTACGAGGTTGCCAAGAAGCTTGGCATAAACGAGGGCGACTGGGTGACGGTGGAGAGCCCGCGCGGCAAGATAACGCTGAAGGCGAGGGTGCTGAACCCGAGGACTGGCCTCGGCGGCCCGAGGAAGGACTACATGTTCGTGCCGTGGTACGACGAGGACAAGCTGGTGAACGCGCTGACGCTGGACAACTACGACGTGCAGCCGTACTTCTTCCAGCCAGACTTCAAGACATGTGCAGCGACTGTGAGGAAGGCGAGGCCGGACGAGATACCGCCGCCGGGCAAGGAGGTATGCCTCACCGGCAAGCAGACAGCATACCCCAAGTACAACATCAACGTCGTCTAAGGAGCGAGGGGACCAGGCATTCCCGCTCCCCGGCCTCTTTTTACCGAAGCCCTCTCCCCTGGGGGCTTCCCTCCCGCTCTCTCTTCTGGCTCTCCGCGTGGCTGTGCTCCGTGCCTCGTTCGTTCTAGTAGCTGGTTGCTTCCGGGCTAGGGTATAGGAACCCGGATTAACATTGTTGATTCAACCCGGGGTGCGGTGCTGCCTTGGCATCTGAGGGCGGTGGCGGCGGGCGCCGCGGCGTCTCGAGGAGAGAGTTCCTGGCCGCGGGGCTCGCTGTGGGCGCTGCCGCGGCTGCCGCGCCGCTGCTCCGGCTAGCGGTGCCCGCCTTCTCCGCTGGCAGCGGCGGCGAGGGGGATGGGCTGCTCTACTACGAGTTCTTCGACATAACCAATGACAAGGACAGGCTCCAGTACTATGGGGCGCTCGGCCTCGTCGTTGAGGTTGATGGCAGGAAGCTCGTGGCTAACCCTCTGCTCCCCGACCGGCCCATAGCCTACACGGTGCCGGCTGACCGTGACCGGTTCCAGCTGCTGCCGCCCGGCGCTACTGAGGACTTCTACGCTAGGTGTATCCGGTGCGGGCTCTGCTACTCAGCCTGCAACATGATGGGGTACAACGCTATCCGCCTCCTCGGCCTCGGCGAGGGCGGGTTCTCCAGGGTAGGCACGCCGGTTGTTGACAGGCAGTGGCTCTACCCCTGCACGCTCTGCATGAAGTGCACCGAGGTCTGCCCCACCGGCGCCCTGGCCGAGGTGCCGAGGACCGATGTAAAGATGGGGGTGGCGCTGATAGACCCGGACCTCTGCTGGGCATGGAACAGCGGGGACTGCAAGAGCTGCGCCAAGGCCTGCCCATTCGGCAGCGAGGTCTTCGAGTTCTACTTCAACGAGTGGGGTGTCCACACGAGGGTCCGGCCGGACAAGTGTAAGGGCTGCGGCCTATGCGTCGTCGCCTGCCCCATCGGGGGCGCAGCTATACACGTGCTGCCGAGGGACGAGTACGAGAGGAGGACGAGGAGCTACAAGAACACGGGGATGAGCTACGAGGAGTACCTCCGCCTCATAATAGAGACTGAGAGGAAGGACCCGGCGAAGGCCACGATTAGAAGCCAGGTAAACACCGACTACATCCAGAACGTGAGGGGCTACGTGAAGGAGAAAATCAGGACCTAGCCCTCTCAGTTCTTTCCCTCGCCGGTGCAGCTGCTCCATGGCCTCTACACGCGTGGAGAGAGGGGGTGAATTGGTGGTTGACCGGTAAGTGGGGTCGTAGGCTCCGGCGCTGGGTGCTCGGCGTGCCCCGCAGGGGCCGCTACACGGTCGCGAGGAGGGCGCTTCAGCTCACGATACTCCTCCTGTTCTCGCTCCAGGCGGTGCTCTCCTACTCGATACTCATGGGGTCCCTGGCCTCTAGCAGGATACTGCAGAGGATACCTCTCCTCGACAACTTCGCGTGGCTCGAGCAGGCCGCTGCCACCCACAGCCCCACGCTGGAGTCGGTGATAGACGCCCTCGTGGTGTTCACTATCTACAGCTTCCTGGGCAGGTTCTTCTGTGGCTGGGTCTGCCCGATGGACCTGCTCTTCAGCCTCTTCGAGAGGAAGCTGTCGAGGCCGGGGCTGCCCCTCTACTCGAGGTTCCACCGGCGGACAAGGGCGGAGAGGATTGTGCCGCCGGTGATGATGCTGGTGTACATCGTGCTAAGCGTGCTGCTGGGGAGGCCGTTCTTCACGACCTACTCCCCGGTGGCGGGTGCGACGAAGCTGGGGGAGTTCCTGGTGAACCTGGCGCTGAACCTGCCTGGCGCGGCCTTCGGCCTGGTGATGGCCTGGGGCCTGGTGACGGGGTTCGCGCTGCTGGTCAACATTGTCGCTGAGTACGTGTTCGGTGTGAAGAGGTTCTGGTGCCGCTTCGTCTGCCCCATCGGCAACCTCTACGGCTTCGTCATGAACAAGTACAGCCCCCTGGTGGTGAAGGCGGCGCATCCCGAGAGGTGTCTGCGCTGCAACCTATGCAGCATGGCGTGCCCCATGGGGATAGACATTGTGGGCGAGTACCTGGACAAGGGCAGGGATATACGGGACGAGAGGTGCTTCCACTGCGGCCGCTGCGTAGAGGTCTGCCCCCACGGCGTCCTCAGCCTAGGCTTCGCCCTGCCCGGCGCCAGGAGGAGGGTTCCGCCGCCCCCGCCCAAGCCCGGGGAGCTGAGGAGCCACGTC
>JALUFI010000074.1:0-2409 GCA_027043685.1 Pyrodictiaceae archaeon | reverse complement strand
AAGCAGGGTTTCTTTACTCCTTCACTGGCTCGCCTTGCTGGCCTTCTCCTCTATCTTGGCCAGTATCGTCCGCAGGTACTCCACGGTGCTCTCGTCCAGCTCCACCTCGCCGGAGGCAAGCATCTCGTTCAACACATCCTGGACACTCCTGTCAGCCATGAAGCCGTACGCTATGTAGGCCTTGATTATCCCCTCGTGGCTCTCAGCCCTCTTAATCACGTCCTCCAGCGCCTCCACGCTAGGCCCCTCCACGTAGAACACCAGCGACGTCGGGACACCCACGTCGTAGACCTCGAAGCCCAGGCTCTCCAGGAAGCGCCGCACCTCGCTCCTCCGAGGCTCCTCCCGGTACCCAGGCTTCAACAAGAAGAACCCAGTCATGAACGCCACAGCCCAATCCCCCACACTCAATCAACCAGGACACCGCGGGAAGCCACTATTATTCCTCTAGCCGCCCCCCTGCGCCGCCACTCTCTCGGCCTCCCGGGCTCTCTCCTCGGAGAGCCTCATAGCCAGCTCAGCGAGCCTCTCCGCGTCGAGCGCCTCGTCCGCGGCGTCGGGGTCCCTTATCCCCTGGAGCGCCACTAGCCCGGCGCGGGGTATGCCTGCCGCCCTTATCCCCTCGACCGCCTCTCTAGCCTCGCCGGGGGCCATGGAGCCGGCTTTGACCTCGTAGCCCCAGTGGGCCCGGCCACGGTTGTCGAGCAGCACGACGTCTATGTCGCGGCCCCCGGGCTGGATGCTGTAGCCCCTCCGGAGCCCCTTCGCCTCCGCCAGCATCTCGCCCAGGTTGAACTGTAGCTCCACCCCGTAGAGGCCCTGCAGCGTCTCCGGCCTGGGCTCGGCGCCGAGCTCCTCCACCGTGGGCGCGACGGCGAGGAGGAGGCGGAGGAGGCTGCTCCGGTGCCGGTAGTAGACGCGGGCGCCCCGGGTCCTCCAGAGGGGGACTCGCTCCACGAGCCCCATCTCCTCGAGGACACGCAGCACGCCCGTAACGGCACCGGGGTGGGTGGCCGAGGTGAGCCCTGCCTCGGCGAGCCTCGCCGCGAGGTCGGCGGCCCTCCAGTAGCCCTCCGCGAGCAGCCTCAGCGCGGCATCGTAGAGCCTGGTTAGGCTCCGCTCCTCCTCCTCGAACACCTCGCCCACCAGGCCGCGCGCGGCCGGAACCAGGGCGTGGGCCCAGGAGGCGAGCATCCTCCAGGGCTCCCCCTGGGGCTCCAGGTGGCGGAGCAGCCACGGGTCCCTGGCCACCACGGCCCACAGGAGGGCCTCCCGCTCAGCCAGGCCCTGGCGGAGCAGGCTCGCCGCGGTGTCGGGGTAGGAGGCGAGGTCTACGCGGAGCGGCGCCAGGAGACCCAGCAGGGGGCTGCCCCGGGAGAACACCTTCCGCGCCACGGCGAGGCTGGAGCCGCAGAGCGCCAGCCCCCTCTCAGCCTCAGCCCCGCGGCCGCCAGCAGCTCCCAGTACCTCCTAGGCAGCCTCTGGAACTCGTCCACCACCACGCCGCCGTCCCCGATGCGGCGGATTAGGGAGGCTGCGGCGCCGATGCAGTCCTGCACCGGCACTAGCCGCGGGCCCCGCCCCCTCTCCTCCACTATGCAGGCCCCGTCCCCAGTCACCGTGGCGTAGAGGACCCAGTCCCAGCACCTCCTGAGGAGCCAGGTCTTCCCGGTCTTCCTCCGCCCGTAGACCAGGACCCAGCGCCCGCCCCGGGAGAGGCCCCGGAGCAGCCTGCACTCCCACCGCTCGATAACCACGCGCCCCAAAACAGCCCCGATATAACCCCGGTGATATCACCAGCCCTATATCACCGCTGCTCTCCCCTCTCCAGCACCTTGTCCACAGTCTTCTTTTTCTTCTTCTTGGCGCGGCCCATGCCTATGCACTTGGAGAGCCTGCCGAGCTCTAGCTCCTCGGCTGCGTAGAAGTCCTCGGGCATCTCCTCGGCGAAGCCCCCCTCCTCTTCCTCGCTCATCCAGCGGGTCACCTCCCCTCCTGGCTGCGGAGCTTCTCGGCTAGGTAGTCGAGGGGGTAGGTGTAGATGTCGTAGAGGATTCTCGGCGGGAGCCCCTTCCGGGCCGCCTCGGGGTGCTCCTCGTCCACCGCCTTCCAGTAGGCGCCGCAGCGCCTGCACCGGTAGAGGCGGAGCCAGGGCCGGTCAGGGAGCGGGGTGGAGAAGGCCACGTCACCCGGGGCGTCGGCTCCGCAGAAGGGGCACCTGGCTCTCGGGAACACCCACTCCATGCCGCAGAGCTGGCAGATGAGGAGCTGCCTCCTCCCCTCCCCGGTGAGCCTCGCCAGCCTCGTCGGGGCGCCGCAGGCTGGGCCGGGGCCGGGTTGCTGGTACGTGGTGCGCGGCGAGAAGACCCCGGCGCCGCCCCACGCCAGTGCCCCGGTGGCCGGCGGGGC
>JALUFI010000073.1:1618-5213 GCA_027043685.1 Pyrodictiaceae archaeon | reverse complement strand
GCCGAGGAGTTCGAGGACCTCCTCAAGCTCATAGAGGAGGAGGAAGGGGAGGCGGCAGGGGCATGACCTGGTACATCCGTCTCTGGAAGTACATAACGCTGGCACACGGCGCCGGCGGCAAGGAGACCGAGGAGCTAGTGGAGAACCTTATTGTGCAGAAGGTTCCGCCGGAGCTGAGGAAGGTGGGTGAGAACGGGACGGGCCTCGACGTGCTCGACGACGCCGCACTGATACCGCTAGGCGATGGACGCTACATGGCTGTGACGGTTGACAGCTACACTGTGAAGCCCATCTTCTTCCCCGGCGGCGACCTGGGGAAGCTGGCGGCGAGCGGCACGATAAACGACCTACTGATGGTTGGCGCGAGGCCGGTCGCGGCGCTCGACGCGATGGTTGTAGAGGAGGGGTTCCCGGTAGAGGATTTCAACAAGATTGTCGACAGCTACCTCGGCGTGCTCCGGGAGAACAAGGTCGCGCTGATAGGCGGTGACTTCAAGACTATGCCTAAGGGGCAGCTGGACGGCATGGTTATCTCGTCGATGGGCATAGGTATAGCTGAGAAGCCCATTATTGACAAGAACATAAGGCCTGGCGACAAGATAATTGTCAGCGGCTACCTGGGCGACCACGGGGCGGCTATACTCGCTGCCCAGCAGGCGGTGGGCGTGGACCTCGGGGTCAAGAGCGACGTGAAGCCCCTGACCGATCTAATGCTGCCCCTCATTGAGCGCTACGGTGACAGCATCCACGGGGCCGGCGACCCGACCCGCGGCGGCCTAGCGATGCTGGTCAATGACTGGGCGCGGAAGACGGGGACGGTGATAGTGCTCTACGAGGAGAAGATACCGGTCCGGCCGCAGGTCAAGGAGTACGCGGAGATGCTGGGGGTCGACCCCCTCAGCCTGGCCAGCGAGGGCGCCGCTGTCCTCGCCGTGGAGCCGGGCAGGGCTGAGGAGATAGTGGAGTACATGAGGAGCCTAGGCTACGAGAACGCCTCTATAGTAGGCGATGTGCATGAGCCCAAGGACCCGAGGCATGCTGGCAGGGTGCTGCTGCGGAGCCGCACCGGCGGCGTCAGGATACTGGAGCCGCCGAGCGGCGAGATAGTGCCGAGGATATGCTGAGCCCCTGGTCTCCTAGCCTTCCCTGCTTTCACGGGCTTGTTTCCCGCCGGGGCCCCTCCACGGTGGGCCGCCATTGCTGAGGCGTCTCCGCTTGCTGCATGGGGGGACTGGGTAGGAGCTATGGTTAGGGCGCTGCGTCTCCGCCTGGTGGGTATTGTCCAGGGTGTGGGGTTTAGGCCCTTCGTTTACCGGCTCGCTGTCTCGAGGGGCCTCGCTGGCTACGTTGTCAACCTCGGCGGCGCCGAGGTCGAGGTTCATGTCGAGGGGCCGGTGGAGGCTATCGCCAGCTTCGTGAGGGGGCTTGTTGAGGAGAAGCCGCCGCCGGCGAGGATACTGGAGGCGGAGGTGGAGGAGGCTAGGCCGCTTGGGCTCCGGAGGTTTGAGATTAGGAGGAGTGAGAAGAGGAGCAGCAGGAGGAGCATGATTCCACCCGATATAGGGATTTGCAGGGACTGTTTGAGGGAGATACATGACCCGGGGACGCGGTTCTACCGGTACCCGTGGAACAGCTGCGCGTGGTGCGGGCCAAGGTTCTCGATGATGTACGACGTGCCGTATGACAGGGAGAACACCGCGATGAGGGATTTCCCGCTCTGCGAGGACTGTAGGAGGGACTACGAGGACCCGGGGAACATCCGGAGGTTCCATGCGCAGGGGATTAGCTGCTCCCGGTGCGGGCCCCGCACATTCGTCTACACCATGGATGGTCGCCGCCTGGAGGTCGGCGACCCGGTCAAGTGGGCCGCGGAGAGGCTCGAGGAGGGCCATATACTGGCCATTAAGGGCGTTGGAGGGTTCCACCTAGCCGCGCTGGCTTCTCGCGACGACGTGGTGGCGGAGCTTAGGAGGAGGAAGAGGAGGCCGAGTAAGCCCTTCGCACTCATGGCCAGGGACTGCGGCGTTGTGAGGGAGATAGCCGAGCCCCCGCCTGGGGCGTGCCCGCTGCTCGAGTCGCCGGAGAGGCCTATACTGCTGCTCCCGAAGCGCGCGGGCTCCCGGGTCTCCGAGCTCGTCGCGCCAGGCCTGGACACGGTTGGCGTCATGCTGCCCTATACCGGGTTCCAGGCGATGCTGCTCGAGGAGGTCCGGGACGGCTTCCTGATAATGACTAGTGGGAACCGCTCCGGGTACCCGATGTGCACGAGCCTTGAGTGCGTCTTCACGCATCTCCGCGGGATAGCGGACTACGTTGTCGCCCATGAGCGGGAGATCGTGCACCGCGTGGATGACAGCGTGCTACGATTCACCGACGGGGAGCCCGTGTTCCTGCGCCGTGCCAGGGGGTATGCGCCGGTCTGGCTTTACTCGCCCGCCGTGCTGCCCGACTCCGTCGCGGTGGGGGCTGAGCTTCAGAACGCCGGGGCGCTGGGCTTCGAGGACAAGGTTGTGCCCACGCAGTACATCGGCGACATGGATGAGCCCGGCCAGGTGGAGGAGCTTGAGAGGGAGCTGAGGTGGTTCATCCGCGTCTACCGCCTTAGGCCCCGCGTCGTCGCGCTCGACATGCACCCCTTGTACCATAACCGTGGCCTCGCCGCCCGGCTGGCCGAGGAGTACGGAGCCGAGCTGGTCGAGGTGCAGCATCACCATGCTCACGCGGCCTCTGTTATGCTTGAGCACCGTGTCCCGCTGGGCGAGAAACGGGTAGTGGTGACTATAGACGGCACCGGTTACGGCGTCGACGGCACCATCTGGGGCGGCGAGGTCCTTGTTGCGGGCTACGAGGGCTTCGAGAGGGCTGCGAGCCTGGCTCCCTTCCCGCTCCCCGGCGGCGACCGGGCGGCCGAGTACCCCGCCCGCGCCCTGATAGGGCTGCTCGTCGCAGCCGGGTACAGCGACGAGGAGGCCCTGGAGCTGCTGAGGAAGAGGGGCCTGCTCAGCGAGAGGTTCCTGCCGCACGGGGAGAGGGAGGCGAGGATAGCGCTCTGGCAGGCGAGGAGCGGCAGGGGCTCGGTTGTGACCACTAGTATGGGGCGGACGCTTGACTCCATCGCTGCTCTGCTGGGGGTTGCGTGGAGGAGGGGCTACGAGGGCGAGCCGGCGATGAGGCTCGAGGCCGCAGCAAGGGGTGGAAGGGACCTGGGCTACACCCCGGAGCTCAGGGGCATGGATAGCCGCCTCGTTGTGGACACGTATGGGCTCCTGGAGTGGGTCTTGGAGGCCCTCGAGGAGGGGGTAGAGGTGAGGGATATCGCCGCCACGGTGCAGCTCGGGCTGGGCCGCGCCCTTGGCGAGGCCGCAGCGAGGGCCGCCGAGGCGCGGGGGCTAAGCGGCCCCGTGTACGCCTCGGGCGGCGCCGCGGTGAACACGCTGCTTGTCCGGGGGATGAGGCAGGCGCTTAGGAGCCGTGGACTCGAGCTGAGACTGCCTAGGAGGCTCCCGGCCGGCGACGGCGGCGTCGCCGCTGGGCAGCTAATCGTTGCGGCCGCCAGGGCTGGGCTCGCGGAGCCCGCCCGCTAGCCCCCCTGCCC
>JALUFI010000073.1:1129-1608 GCA_027043685.1 Pyrodictiaceae archaeon | reverse complement strand
CTCGTTCATCTCCTTCTCTAGTTCCTCCTGGACCTCCTTGACTATCTCCAATAGCTTGCCGTTCTCGAAGGCCTCGCGGAGGAGCCTCCGAGCAGCCTCGTGGACCACGCACATGTCCTCCTCTGCCCGCTTAAGCGCGTCCTCAACCTCCATGCCCTCTATCACGTAGGTCGCGACCAGGCCCACGCCTAGATGGGCCAGCGCCGCGGCGGCGAAGGGCAGGAGGCTCCTCTGGTTGTTCGCCTCGTTGAGCAGCGCCGCCCAGGCCTTGAGCATGTTGCGGAGCCAGCCCCGGTACTCGGGGAGGTTGTTGATGCGCCACGCGACGAAGTAGTGTACCTCCTCCGCCCGCTTCCCGCACGCGTCCCCGCCACTGGGCGCCGCCGCGCCCTGCTCGGCCTCGGCCATGCAAGCTACACCTCCTCTCCCTGGCTCCAGGCTGGTGTACTGGGGCCCCGTCTGCAGCTAAACGGGTGCCC
>JALUFI010000073.1:0-1119 GCA_027043685.1 Pyrodictiaceae archaeon | reverse complement strand
TATGAGGCCGCGCTCGCGGGCCAGGCGGTAGAGGAGCCGGTGGGCCTGGACGCCGTCCTCGCCCATGTCGAGGGTGCGCTCGTTGACATACATCTTTATGAACTGGCTTATCTCCTCCAGGGTGCCACTCCTCGCGAACCTGTAGGCATAGCGGACGGCTTCCTCGTGGTGGCTCCAGGCATACCTTATGCTCTCCTGGAGGGCCTCCCGGAGCCTCGTGGCCTCCTCCCTGCCCAGCCAGCGGCCGGCGAGGTCTACGCCGAGGGGCATGGGGAGCCCGCCGCTGACGCTGCTCCACCACTCCCAGAGGTCGAGTATCTTCACCAGCCCCATGCGCCGGTAGGTTAGCTGGGCCTCGTGTATCAGGAGGCCGGCGTCCACCTCGCCGCGTAGAACCATGTCGGGTATCTGGTCGAACCTCGCGTAGACCTCCTGGTAGCCGCCGCCCGTGGCCAGGGCTAGTAGGAGCCTCGCCGTCGTGTACTTGCCCGGCACCGCTACCCGGGCGCCCCGGAGGCTCCTGGGCTCACGGCCCTCCGCGGCCACGAGGACCGGGCCGTAGCCTTCCCCCATGCTTGCGCCGGCCCTCATCATGTAGTAGTCTCTGTGGATGTAGGCGTAGGCGTGGGCACTGGCGGCGGTCACCTCCACGCGCCAGCCCTCCTCGACTAGGCGCTTGTTGAGGGTCTCGATGTCCTCCACTATGTGCTCTACCCGGTCCCAGCCCGGGACCCGGACGGCGCCGGTGACTATGCCGTAGAACATGTAGGCGTCGTCGGGGTCGGGTGTATGGGCTACGCGGAGCACCCTCACAGCTCAGCAGCCCCCCAGGCAGCCTCGGCTACGGCGGGCCTTATTGTGCCTGGCCATAGGAGCCATAGGGCCTCCAGCGCCTCGCGGAGCAGCCCCAGCGCGGTGAGGAGCGCGGGACGGTTGAAGTCCAGGCGGACCGCCTCCGCGTGGTACCTCTCGGCCTCCCCGAGGGGGAGCCCTGTGGCCCTCGCTGTGGCCTCCGCGTCGCCCCGGGTCGCCACTGGCCAGGGAGGCCCCCGGAGCCCCTGTGGCCTGGAGGCGCCGCGCCGCGTCACCGTGGCTGCGTAGACCGCCTCGGCGTGGAAG
>JALUFI010000072.1 GCA_027043685.1 Pyrodictiaceae archaeon | reverse complement strand
TCGTCATAGGGGACACGGGGTGGAGGCCCAGTGCCCGCATCCTGGGCGGGGAGCCGCGGCCAGCGAGCCTCGGGGCCACGGTTGAGGCTTCGAGGAGGCCGCTGCGGGAGCTAGTGGAGGCGGCCAAGGGGTTCCTCCGGGGCCTGGGCGAGTTCGACAGGGTCATAGTGCCGTGGAGCGGGGGCAAGGACTCGACGGCAGCCCTGCTCCTAGCCCTCGAGGCCTATGGGAGGAGCCGCGTCGTAGCGGTCTATGGTGACACGGGTACAGAGTTCCCCGCCTCGAGGCGCTACGTGGAGGAGGTGGCTAGGAGGCTTGGCGTCGAGCTCCACGTGGCCTACGCGGGTCTCGACCGTGAGCTGCTCGCAGGCAGGGAGATGCCGAGCCACGAGAACCGCTGGTGCACGGGGCTCAAGGTCGCAGCGATAGAGAGGAAGGTATCCGAGCTAGCGGAGGGCCGCACGCTGGTCATCATAGGCGACCGCGACGCCGAGTCCCCACGGCGGAGCGACCGGCCACCCGTGAGGGAGGGCCCCGCCGGCACCCTGGCCGCTGCACCCCTCAAGCCCTGGGGCGGGGCCCACGTCCAAGCCTACATACTCAGCAAGGGCATCCCCCTCAACCCCGTCTACGAGATAGGCTTCTACCGCATAGGCTGCTACATGTGCCCAGCGCTACGCAACTGGGAGCTATACGCCCTGATGAGCGACGCTAAGACCTACATGGAGCTAGCCGGGAGCAGGATATTCCGCCGCTTCATGCACGCAAGGCTCCTCCGCAGGCACCAGGCGAGGAAGGAGGCAGGGGATGTAGCAGCGTAGCCGCAGCCTCCCCGGCGCTGATAAGGGGGCGACCGCGACGCTCCCCTCCTGCGGGGGCAGGGGCTCTCGCCTCTCCGCCTCCCCTCTGGGGCGGTGCTGAGAACCCCGGTTCGCCGAGCCCGGGGCTGCTGGGGCGATGGCGTGGCTGTTCAGCGGCAGCTGAGCCTCCTCTGGGCTAGTGGCGGGGTGGGTGCTGCTGAGGGTTGAGGATCTCCCGCTGAGTGCTAGGCTTATCGAGGCTCTCCGCGGCCTTGGTGTTGGGGAGCTGTTTCCGCCGCAGGAGGAGGCGGTTAGGCGCGGCCTCCTCTCCGGGCGGAGCCTCGTCGTCTCCTCGCCTACGGGTAGCGGTAAGAGCCTCATAGCCCTTATGGCTGCGCTGGCTGTGCTTGAGCGGGGGCGCCGTGTCGCCTACCTTGCCCCGCTCCGTAGCCTCGTGTATGAGCGCGCGGCTGAGTGGCGCCGTGTCCTGGAGCCCCTTGGGCACCGCGTCGCCGTGGCAACCGGCGACTATGACCGGGTTGAGCCCTGGCTCGGGGCTGCGGACGCGCTGCTCCTCACCTATGAGAAGATGGATTCCCTGCTCCGCCACGGGGCCGAGTTCGTCAAGGAGCTCGGCCTCCTCGTTGTAGATGAGGCCCACTATATAGGTGACCCGAAGAGGGGACCGGTGCTCGAGACAGTTGTCGCCAGGCTCCGGGGCCTCAGCCCCGGCATGCAGGTAGTGGCTATGAGCGCCACTATACCTAACGCGGAGGAGCTAGCCAGGTGGCTCGACGCCGAGCTAGTGGTCTCAGAGTGGAGGCCGGTCCCGCTGAGGGAGGGGGTGGCGCACCGCTCCGAGATAATGTGGAGCGATGGCTCGGTCACCGGCTTCGAGAGGCTAACCGGGAACCCCACGCTAGACGCCGCCCTCGACGCCGTCGCGGCGGGCGGTCAGGCCCTCGTATTCGTCCAGAGCAGGAGGAAGGCGGTTGAGCTGGCCCAGAGGCTCCTCAGCGAGGCCGAGGCTAGGCGCAAGGTCTCGGGCCTCCTGCCCCGGATGGGGGAGCCCCAGGAGCTGCTGAGCCGGGGGGAGCACCGTAGCCTCAACGCGTTGCTGGCGAGGCTCGCGTCCCGCGGGATAGGGTTCCACCACGCCGGGCTCGCCAGCTACCAGAGGGAGGTGATTGAGAAGCTCTTCCGCTCCAGGAGGCTCCGCGTCCTCTTCGCAACCCCCACCCTCGCCGCGGGAGTCAACCTGCCTGCGAGGCGCGTCGTCGTCGACAGCCTCTACCGCTACACCGGTGGCCGCAGCGAGCCGATACCCGTCGCCGAGTACAAGCAGCTAGCCGGCCGCGCCGGCAGGCCAGGGCTCGACGAGAGGGGCGAGGCAGTGATAATTGCTAGGAGCGAGAGGCAGGCCTCCCTCCTCTACCGCCGCTACATCCACGGAGCACCCGAGCCAATAGTATCCAAGCTCGTCTCAGCGAAGGCGCTCCGGAGCCAGGTCCTCGCAGTCGCAGCGCCCGGGGTGAGCCGGGACGAGCTACACCAGGTCTTCGCCGCCACCTTCTACGCGCTCCAGTTCGGTGAGCCCAGGGCAGCGGTTGACGAGGCCACGAAGACGCTCCTAGAGATGGGTATGCTGGAGGAGAACGACGGCTGGCTGAGGGCCACCAGGCTTGGAAGGAGGGTGTCAGAACTCTACATAGACCCGTTGACGGCGCACAGGATGGTGGAGGGGCTCCGGAGGCTCTGGACCAGCAAGCTCTTCATACACGACGCGCTGTTCCTTGCACTATGGAACAGCGACGCAGTCCTACTGCGCCCGCCCCGCGGCCTCCAAGCCTCACTCGAGGCCGAGGCAGAGGAGTACCTCGAGGGCCTCGGCTTCAACCCCTACACGCTGAGCGACTACGATGTAGCACAGGCTGCGCAAGCGCTCTACACGGTTGACATGCTGGTTGACTGGGTCTCCGAGGTACCCGAGGACAAAATACTAGAAAAGTACGGCATAGACCCAGGCGATCTCCGTGCCGTTACCGAGACCGCGACATGGCTAGTCTACTCGATGCAGCAGCTCGCCGAGATAATCGGCCACCCGGCGGCTGAGTGGCTCCAGCGCCTCGAGGTCATGGTCAAGCATGGCGTGAGGGAGGAGCTGGTAGAGCTCGTCAAGGTGCCCCAGGTTGGCCGTGTGCGTGCACGCATCCTCTACCAGGCAGGCGTGAGGAGCATAGAGGACTTGGCCTCCCTTGAGCCCGCCAGGCTCGCGGAGCTCGTGCCGGGCCTGGGGCCCGCGAGGGCAGAGGAGATAGTGGCTGCTGCGCGCCTCCTTGTCTCCAAGAGGCGGGGCGGTGAGAGGACCGCCAGTGCCTGAGCCCCTCCGCTCCGGGGCCGTGGTGAGCGTTTCGCCGCTTCGAGCCCCGCCCCACCAGGCACGCAAGGTTTTTGTAGAACCGGCTGTATTTGCGGGCCTCCAGGGATGAGGCCATGGCGGCCATAGAGGAGATAAAGCCCAGCAAGCAGATAAGGAGGGTCAGCGCGCACAGCCACATAAGGGGCCTTGGGCTCGACGAGAAGGGCAGAGCA
Organism: Pyrodictiaceae archaeon; assembly: GCA_027043685.1. Taxonomy (GTDB): domain Archaea; phylum Thermoproteota; class Thermoprotei_A; order Sulfolobales; family Pyrodictiaceae; genus QNYQ01. The sequence goes on along the minus strand of JALUFI010000072.1, from coordinate 1,861 downwards.
AAGTTCATTGCAGACGGCCTGGTTGGGCAGGTAGAGGCCCGCGAGGCCGCCGGCATAGCGGTCCAGATGATAAAGGAGGGCAAGATGGCCGGCCGCGGCATACTAATCGTCGGCCCCAGCGGCACCGGCAAGACAGCGATAGCGGTAGGCATAGCCAAGGAGCTCGGCGAAGACACACCATTCGTGGCAATGAGTGGCTCAGAGATATACAGCACTGAGCTGAAGAAGACGGAGCTGCTCACCCAGGCGCTGAGGAAAGCAATAGGTGTAAGGTTCCGGGAGAAGCGCCTGGTATATGAGGGCGTAGTCAAGAAGATAAGGATAGGCTACGTGAAGCACCCATTCAACCCCTACCTTAGAATACCCCGTGAAGCCGAACTAGTCCTTGAAACCAAGGACGACGAGGCGGCCCTGCGCGTCGGCGAGGAGATAGCTGCCCAGCTCCTCCAGCTGCGCGTACGCCGCGGCGACGTGATATGGATAGACGCGAAGACCGGCGAGGTTCACAAGCTGGGCAGGGTCTGCGGCGAGAAGGAGAAGCGCTACGACATAACGATAACACAGTGCGTCGAGGAGCCCGAGGGCCCCGTGAAGAAGGAGAAGGAGATAGTCTACACCCTGAGGCTCCACGACCTGGACGTGGCCTCTGCGGCGCAGCGCGCAGCCGCGATGACGCTGCTGGGCCTGCCGGTGAGCAAGGAGATACCTGCCGAGGTAAGGCAGAGGGTTGACGAGGAGGTTAAGAAGCTAGTCCAGGAGGGCAAGGCGGAGCTCGTTCCAGGCGTGCTCTTCATAGACGATGCACACATGATGGACATCGAGGCCTTCAGCTTCCTCACCAGGGCCCTCGAGGAGAGCGAGCTCGTGCCTATACTCATACTCGCGACCAACCGCGGCATAACGAAGATACGCGGCACCGACATCGAGGCGCCCCACGGCATGCCCCTCGACCTCATCGATAGGCTGCTGATCATAAGGACGAGGCCCTACAAGCCCGAGGAGATAAAGGAGATACTGAGGATAAGGGCTGATGAGGAAGACATACCGCTCACTGAGGAGGCCCTCGAGGAACTCACCAAGCTGGGCTCTGAGAAGAGTCTCCGCTACGCGATACAGCTCATGGAGCCAGCGAGGATAATAGCCGAGAGGGAGGGCAGGACTAAGGTGCTCGCAGAGGATGTGAGGAAGGCTGCAAAGTACTTCGTCGACGTTAAGGAGAGTGTCCGCTATGTCCAGGAGCTCGAGGACAAGTTCCTAAAGTAAAAACGCCGCAGGTTTTCCCTCACCCCGTTCCCCATCCAAGGGGCGCCTTGTTGGAAGAGGCCTGGGTGCTGATGGATAGTACACAGAGGGCCCTTCACCAGCTCCTACGGGAAGCGGCCAGGCTCCCCGCCCCGGACTTCAACAGGCTCCTCGCCGCGCTGGATGCACTGGAGGCCGACATAGCTGCCCCCTACGTCGCCGTCATAGCGGGCTCTATGGAGAAGTGGCTTGAGTGGGAGCATGCATGCAAGGATGGCCGGGGGCCTCGCAGTGTTTGCCTCGAAGTGGAGCGCCTCGTGCACGACCAGGAGCCAGGCATAGGCGTTGTCTCGTTCTTCAACTCCAGGGTGAAGACGGGCATTGTGCGTATCTATGGCGACCTCTCCCCCGGCATAGCGGTGCCGCGCTGGATACTCTACTACACAGCCTTCGTGCTACGCGAACCCATAGTCGCGAAGCTGCGCGGCCTCGACCTCGTGGAGCAAGTGAGACGCATACCGGTGTTCACGGCGGCCATGAGGCTAGTCGAGAACCATGCCCGTAGATTGCTGGAGCGCTACCGCGGGGGCGTGGCCGGAGCCACGGCGAGCTACCTCTA